>JBBPYI010000048.1:0-8870 GCA_038200075.1 Mycobacteriales bacterium | reverse complement strand
CGGCTCTGGCATGGCGGCCTCCGGCCGACCCAAGCCGACCGCCCTCGGCGGCAGCCGGGAGCCGCGTCAGGCGTACGCCGACAGCAAGGCCTGCGACATCGCGCTGGCTCTGGCCTGGGGGCGCCGGCTGTCCCTGCCGTCGGCCGCCGTCGACCCCGGCTGGGTCCAGACCAAGCTGGCCAGCGCCGGCGCTCCAGGCGCGGTCGAGGACGGCGCAGACACCGTCGCCTGGTGCTGCGTCGAGGCGCCGCTGGCAAACGGGCCGTACTGGAAGGACCGCGCCCCGATGCCGGTGCCGAGCCGGTTGCGCGACGCCGGGCTGCAGGACGCGATCGCCCTCAACTGCGACCGGCTGGCTGGACTGGCTGGACTGGCTGCCTGAGCGTCAGGCCGACAGTGCTCTCGCAGCAGGCAGAGCTGAGTAGATCTCCAGATGGCGGGCCGCGCTGTGGGCCCAAGTGAAGCGAGCAGCAACCTGTCGCCCCGACGCCACCAGCTGGTCCCGCAGGGGGTGGTCGGTCACCGCGGCGTGCAACGCGCTGGCTAGTGAGTCGACGTCACCGACGCCCACCAGCAGCGCGTCGCGACCGTTGACGAGGTACTCGCGGAAGACCGGCAGGTCACTGGTCACGACCGGTGTGCCTGCACTCATGGCCTCCAGCACCGCGAGCCCGAAGCCCTCCTTGACCGACGGGAAGGCAAGAACGTCAGCAGCCCGGTACCAGGCGGCCATGTCCTGTTCCGGCACGGTGCCGACCAGAACGACGTCGCCGCCGAGCTCGAGCCCCAACGCCGGAAGCTCGTCCAGAACGGCGTCGCGGTAGGCGGCGTAGTCCTGGAAGGAGTGCCCGCCCAGCACGGCCAGCACCGGTCGGCCTGGCATCCGGGCCAGGGCGCGCACGAGGTTGTCACTGCCCTTGCGGGGCTCGATGCCTCCGACCGCGAGCATCAGCGGGCGGCCGTCAGGCGCGACGGAGGCACGCAGCTCCGCGGCCCGCTCCGGCGAGCCAGCGGCGTAGCGCCTGACGTCCACTCCGTTGGGCACGACCCCTGCCTCGACCCCGTAGTCCTGCCGCAGAATCCGCCGCCACACCTCGGTCACGGCGAGCACCACGTCCGGCTCCAGGATCGCTTGACGCTGGCAGTCCATGAGCATCGCCGTGGCGAAGTCGTCCACGTGGTGGACGGTCCGCACGACAGGGACAGCCGAGCCTGCGTCGCGCACCCGGGCGGCTGCACGGGCGCTCATGCAGTCCTGAGCATGCAGGATCACGTCGGGCCTACGACGTACGAGTTCGGCGAGACCGGCTTGCAGACAGTCGATCCCGCCAGCGACCCTCTGCTCGAGCGTATCGACCCCGGCCGGCCCGGGGATCAGGGTGAAAGGGACCCCGACCGGGCGGAAGAAGGCGCCGCCCGGCTCGCCAAGGGCCATGACCTCGACCTCGACCCCCTGCCCCGCCAGGGCCTCAGCTAGCGCCAGCGTGTGCACGACCCCGCCCCTGGGTTTGGTCGAGTAGGTCAGCAGGGCAAGCGGTCGGGTCAGGGCCGGGGTCACGACGCCAGTGTCACAGCCCGCCCCCGTCACCCTGCCGCCCGACTCACAAAGCCGCCAGCGAGGCGTCGCGCCGGATGAAGGCGGCAGTCGCGTACGCCGCCCTGGCGTTGGTGGTGGGTACGAGGCAGCCGGCCTGCTCGAGCACCTGCCG
Source organism: Mycobacteriales bacterium (assembly GCA_038200075.1). Taxonomy (GTDB): domain Bacteria; phylum Actinomycetota; class Actinomycetes; order Mycobacteriales; family SCTD01; genus SCTD01. The sequence continues at coordinate 7,161 of JBBPYI010000048.1, read as the reverse complement.
CTGCAGGGTGTAGTTCTGCGGGTCGGTGTCTGTGCCTAGTACGTAGGCCACCACCACGATCCCGGCCGCGATGACGTCGGCGCAGGCCTGTGCCAGCTGCCCCGCCGGGTCGGGGTGGGCGCCGTGACCGAGCACGACGTCCATCAGCAGCACCGCCACATCGGCCTCTCCCGCCAAGGCCTGAACCATGGCCAGGCGACCGCTCGGGTCGATCATCGGGTGCGGGCGACCGAGGGTGTACTCCTCGGCGCCGAGGTCGAGCAGCACGTGCGCGCCCGGGGGGGCGCACGAAGCGGTGTGCTCCTTGCGCAGCGGCTCGTTGCTGTAGACGGGACCGAGCAGACCCTCCAGGACGTACTGCGCCTCGTAGCAGAGCGTCCCGCCGGAGAACAAGCCCCTCACGCGCGTACGGCCGGCCGGCAGCGTCCCGACCCGCGTCGTTACCTGGTCGACCAATCCGGTCGTCACGTCGGGGGGTGTGGCGCCGGTCAGACGAGCTGCAGCCAGCGCGCCCTGCTCCAGGGTGGACGACTGCGTGGCGCCGTTCGGCAGGTCCAGCGGTTCAAGGCCCAGAAACACGGCCACCGCAGGGGTTCCCGCGCATTCGGCCAGGACCGACCGGGCCGCTTCAGGCGACGGGGGCTTGGACACCAGCAACACGGCCGCGGTGCCCGGATCGGCAGCCAGCGCCCGCGCGGCTTGTCGCGCCATCCGGCCGCCGACCTCCTCGGACAGGTCGCGTCCACCGACTCCGACGACATGACAGACCCGCACCCCCCAGCGATCGAGCAGGGCCGAGACCTCCTGCGCGCCGGTGCCCGCGGCCGCCACCACACCGACCGTGCCGCGGTCGCCTCCGTCGGTCGATAGCGAGTTCGCGAAACCGAGCCCTGTGCCACCGAGCACCGCGGTGCCGGCGCCCGGACCCATCACGAGAAGCCCTAGTCGGGCAGCCCGGTCCTTGAGCGCGACCTCCTGCTCGACAGGGACGTTGTCGCTGAACAGCAGCACGTGCAGCCCGGCGGTCAGCGCGTGGTGGGCTTCCAACGCCGCGTACTCCCCCGGCACGGAGACGATCGCGACGTTTGCGCCAGGGGTGCGACGCGCCGCCTCGCCGCAGTCGGCCGGCGCGGCCTCCAGGTCCGCGTCGGCCGCTACCAGCTGCTCGCTGAAGGCCGCATCCCTGCCTGCCTCCAAAGCCGTCTGGGCCGTCTGGTCATCAACGGCACGGACCGCCAGCACCAGGTCATTGGCGGTCAGTCCGTCGAGCTCACCGCCGGAGAACCCCGCTGTGTCGAGCTCTTGCAGACCTCGCGGGGTCGCGAGCGTCGCGCCGGCCCAGCTGACGCCCTCTGTCGCACTCATCGCGGCGGTCGCCAGCATGACGAGCATGGAGTCGATGTAGGAGTTTGCATGGACCTGCAGAGCCGCGACACTCACGACGCCTGCTCGCTGACGTGGACCACCAGGTCGGCATCGCGGATGCTGGTGCCGGCCTTCGCGTGCCCTGCCGCGGCGGACGCCAGCATTCGCGGAGAGGTGATGACGGCCCGACGGCCACCGGCCCGGAGGAACGCCAGCGCAGCAGCGATCTTGGGGCCCATGCTCCCAGGCGGGAACTGCCCGTCGGACAGATGCCGTTCGGCCTGCTCCGGGGTCAGCTCGTGTGCGGGACGCTGCGTCGGGGTGCCGAAGTCCAGCAGAACGCAGTCGACACCGGTGACCAAGTACAGCTCCCGCGCGCCCAGCTGCGTTGCCAGCATCGCCGCGGCGTGGTCCTTGTCGATGACCGCGTCGACCCCTGTGGTGATGTCGTCGCCGACCGCCCCCCCGCCGCCGCCTGCGGCGACGACGACATGTCCTGCGTTCAGCAGGGTGCTGATCGCCCGCAGCTCCACGATGGCGACCGGGAGGGGAGAGGCGACCACCCGACGAAAGCCTCGGCCGGAGTCCTCGACCACCGACCATCCCGTCTGGGACACCAGCTCATGCGACTGCTGCTCGTCCAGGAACGGACCGATCGGCTTGCTCGGCGCGGCAAAAGCCGGGTCCCCCGGGTCGACCCGTACGTGTGTCACGACCGCGACCGCGACGTCGGCGCCGCACGCGGCGTCCAACGCCCGCACGAGGATGCTGCCGAGCTGGCCCTGCGTCATGGCGCACAACTGGTGAAGCGGCTGCGCAGGCACCTGCATCCTCGCGGCGTCCTGCTGGAGCGCCAGTGCTCCGACCTGTGGTCCGTTTCCATGGACCACAGCCAACTGCCACCCATCGGCGACGAGCCGCCCGAGTGGCGTGGCCATCTCGCGGGCGTTGTCGGCGATCTGCTCCCAGGTCCCGTCCTGGTCCTCGGCGGTCAGTGCGTTGCCACCCAGCGCCACGACGGCACAGGTGGTCATGTGTGTCGTATCCGAGACGCCATGTGCAGCATAGTGAACCCTGCATGCTCGGTTCGGCAATGATGGGCCCGTCCCGAAACAAGGGAGTGACGATGACAGGACCCGCCGACCGTCCGGCGCCGGACAGCCACGAAGCGCTCTTGCACGACGACGGGCCAGTCCCCATGGAGCTGGCCGCGTCCTGGGACCAGGCTGAGGCCCGGCTCTACCCCGCCGTGACCACCCGACCAGACCTCTACCAGCGCGTGCTGACGATCGTGCGCCTGACCGTCGACCGTCTGCGCGCCCTCGGCCCCTCGACCGGCGCGTTGCTGGCGGCAGCCGAACAAGGTGCCGGCCTGGTGACGGAGGTGATGGGCGAGGCGGGACTGTCGGCGTACGAGCTGGACCTGGACATGCTGGCCCGCGCAGCACTCGCCATGCGCCACCGGGAAGTAGCGGCCCAGCAGGTGGCGCGACGACGGCTGCGGTCGGTGGCCCAGGCCCACAGGTCCGGCCAGGAGTGGGTGGTGCTCGAGGAGAGGGGTTTCTCCGAGGGAGATCCGTTCGTGCCCTACACGCGCCTCGAGGTCGAGGTCGGCACAGGGCGGGCGCTGGTCGTCACGACGCGGGCCGATGAGGATTTTCGCGCCGCCGTGCACGCCGTCGAGCAGCTCCGGCTGGATCTGGACACCGGCTCCATGGAGGAGCTCGAGGGAGGCGACGTTGCACGGACGTTGCACGCCACTGCGGCCGATCGCGAGGTCTACGTCGCGTCCCTCAAAGCAGCGTCGCCGCTCGCTTGACAGACGCCGTGTGAGGTCGGATGTTTCCTATAGTGAACGCAGCGTCGCGTCCGCTCGCCAGCCCATCACGTCCTGGACACCCGAGGAGAGGCGACGCGCATGACCCTCACGACCACTGGCGACACGACATCGGGCACGCTGTCGGCGATCGAGCTGGCTCAGCTGCTCACCGCGCTGCAGAGCCACGGGCTGCGGGTCGAGGTGCCGTTGGCCGCCCGGTCCGGCGGGGCCGGCCCCGCAGACGCGGGGATGCTCTATGTCGGGGGCGTCCAGACAACCGTGCCCACCACCGCCTCGTATGTCCAGAGCTCCCCCTACGCACTGCGCGGTGACGACGACGGCAGCTGGGGTGTCTACCGAGACGGCGTCCGACTGGTAGAGGCTGCCCTCGCCCCGCGACCCCGCTACTACGACTTGACGACCGACGACGGCATCCCCTATCACCAGATCGCTTTGCTGCATCTCGACTCGGTCGCCAGCACGGTCCTGCAGACCTGTGCCTACTGGGGCAACGACGATCAGTGCACCTTCTGTGGCATCGGCGTCACGCTGGCCGCCGGACGCACGATCGCCAAGAAGACACCGGCCATGCTGGCCGAGGTGGCGTTCGCCGCCAAGGAGCTCGACGGCGCCGTGGACGCAACGCTGACGACCGGCAGCACCGCCACCCCCGACCGGGGTGCCATGTATGTCGGCAGATGCGGCGAGGCCGTCAAGAGCGCCACCGGGCTGCCGGTGCAGGTGCAGTTCGAGCCGCCAGCCGACCTCGATGTCATCGACCGCGTCGCCGATCTCGGCATCGACTCGGTCGGCATCCATGTCGAGACCTTCGATCCTGCCGTGCTGGCCCGCGTTGCTCCCGGCAAGGCCCGATGGGGCATCGAGGCCTATTTCGGGGCGTGGGAGCGGGCCGTGCAGGCTTTCGGTGCCGGCCAGGTGTCGACCTACGTGATTCTCGGCATGGGGGAGGACACCAAGACCACCATCGACGGCTGCAAGCGCGCCATCGACATGGGGGTCTATCCCTTCATCGTGCCGCTGCGTCCCGTGCCGGGCAGCCTCATGCAGGACCTCCTTCCACCGCCGAAGGAGGCCGTGGAGGCCGTCTACCGGCAGGTCGTCCCGTATCTCGCCCTCAAAGGCATGTCGTCAGCGGGTGTGGCCGCCGGGTGTGCTCGTTGTCAGGCATGTTCGGGCATGGGTGCCTTCGAGCGATCCGCCGCAAGGGACGAAGGAGGACTACGTGAAGGCCGCGCTCCCCTTCCGCTCTTCACCCTCTGAAGCCGCACCCGCTGGTCGCACGGCTGCGCTGCGCTGCCGTCCGGTCCGGGACGCCGACGAACGGGCGAGCCACCACCTGATCCGTCGGGAGGTCTTCGTCACCGAGCAGCGACTGTTCACCGGTGACGACCGCGACGCGCACGACGACGCATCGGACACCCTGCACGTGATCGGTCTGGTGGGCGGGGCCGCGGCCGGCACCGTGCGGCTCTATCCGTTGGACGGCGTCGGACGGGTATGGAAGGGCGACCGGCTGGCGGTGCTGCCGCAGCACCGGCGCTCCGGAATCGGTGGGCCGTTGGTGCGCCTGGCCGTCCTGCTTGCCATGCAACAGGGTGGCGGGCGCATGAAGGCTTCGGTGCAGGCCGTCAACACTGGGTTCTTCCTCGAACTGGGCTGGTCGTGCGATGGCACGGTCGATGACCACCTCGGCGTCCCGCACCAGCCCATGTCAATTGCGCTGCGGTGAAGTCCATGTCAGCCGTGCAGGTGGGTCACGCCCTCGCGGGTGAGGTCGAACACCGTGACCGACTGCCCCTGTTCGGTCAGCCGTACCAGGCCCGTGTCGTCCAGCACCCCGAGTGGCTGCGCCGTCAGTCCGCGGTCCCGGAAGCCGGACAGGCACTCGTGCAGGCGATCCGGCAGGCAGGTCAGCAAGAACGCAAAGCACGGGAAACACGCCAGCCAGTCAGCCAGCGGTACTCCGTCCGGCACTGGCAGGACGTCGAGATCTACCCCGACTCCCAGCCTGTTGGCCTCCAGGAGCATGGCAAGCGAGCCGACCAGGCCCGCCATGCTGACGTCCTTGGCCGCCACCGCCGCGCCACTCGAGGCGAGCTCGGCAAGCAGCCGCACGTCACCGGCCAGCTGGTCACCGCGCTCCTCGAACGACGGGAAGAACAGGAAGTCACTGCGCATCCGACCCTGCAGACAGCACCCCAGCACCAACACCTGCCCAGCCGCGGCATGGGTTGCCGACAGCACCCGGTCGGCGCGGCCGACAGCAAAAGCCGACAGGGCCGGAGGACCCTCGGTCCGGGTGAGATGACCACCTACCACGGGGATGTCGTAGAGTGCCGCCGCCCAGCGCATCCCGCGAAGAACCTCGCGGGCGACGTCCTGGCTGCCGACCACCGTGTCCAGCAGCGCCACCGGGCGCGCGCCCATCGCCGCCAGGTCGTTGACGTTGGCGAGCACCGCAGCGATACCCGCGCCGTACGGGTCAGCAGCGACGAAGGCCGGGAGGATCGCCTCACCACCGACAACCAGCGCACCCTCGCCGGCCGGCAGCACAGCCCCGTCGTCACCTGGCCCGGCGTACCAGTCGCCTCGACCGAAGACCTCCGCCACGAGGCCGATGTCTGCCTTCGCTCGCACCCCCGGAAGAGTGCGTACCCCGCGGGCGAGAGCCTCGAGATCGGTCATGCGGTCCTCCGGAAGCTGCGTCGCCGTCGAGCCGTTTGTCTACCATCGTGAACGTGGCGCCGACCTTCCTCGACCTGCCCTCACGCACCGCGAAACCCCGACGAAGCGGGATCACCCACGTGCTGGACAGCGGTATCCCGGTGAGCCAGGTCCAGGCGCTGCTGGAGGTGACCGGCGGCGTCGTGGATGTCTGGAAACTCGGCTGGGGCACCGCCTATCTCGATCGGGGGCTTGGCGACAAGCTGGCGGTGCTCACCCAGCATGGGGTCCTGGGCTGCGCCGGCGGGACGCTGCTCGAGGTCGCCTGGCAGCAAGGGGCCGTCGACGGCTTTCTTGACTGGTGCGCCGAGGTCGGATTCCCGTGCGTGGAAGTCTCCTGCGGCGTGGCGGCCATGACCCGGGCCGAGAAACGGGAGCTCGTGGAGCGGGCGTCAGACCGCTTCATCGTGCTCGCCGAGGTGGGCGCGAAAGACCCTCGGGCAACGGTGAATCCCCGAGCGTGGGCAGCCGAGGCGACGTCTGATCTGGCTGCGGGCGCGACGTGGGTCATCACCGAGGGCCGCGAGTCCGGGACAGTGGGGATGTACGAGCCCGACGGCACCGTTCGCGCCGACGTCGTCGACGCGGTGGTGGCCGCGGTCGGGCTGGGCACCACCGTGTTCGAGGCCCCGCGCAAGGAGCAACAGGCCTGGCTGATTCGGCGCTTCGGCGCCGACGTCAACCTTGCCAACGTCTCACCTGCCGATGCCCTTGGGGTCGAGGCGCTACGCCTGGGCCTGCGCGCCGACACCTTCGATGCCCGCGTCCCCGCCCGATGACGACAATCCCGGATCGGTACCGCGAGGTGTCGGTCACCGACGTCACCGTCTCCTTGGAGGCCGAAGCGCTGAAGACGCTGCTGATGTCGCGCCCGGTCTACCGGCGGACCCGTTACATGGTCGTGCGTCGCCAGGGTCGGGCCGCGCTGGTCGAGGTGGTGCGGGCCGACACCGACGAGCTCTTCGCCGCTGTCACAGCGGTGTTCCTGCTGGCCGGACCGGAAGAGACGGTCTGGGTCACGCGGCCCGAGCTCGACCCGGGCATCCCCAGCGACCTAGCCCGCGCGGCGGCCGATGAGCCGGGCGCGCGCTGCGTTGTGCTGGAGGGCCGTTACGGCCACATCAGCTTTGTGCTCGACAGCGCGCCAGTGCAACTGCACGTCCTGGATGTTGCGCCACCTCACCCCGCGAAGCTCCTCGACCAAGTCCGACGCGTGCTCGACACCGCCGAGG
>JBBPYI010000047.1:0-4870 GCA_038200075.1 Mycobacteriales bacterium | reverse complement strand
TCGGAGTCTCGGCCCGGCCGGCCTTGTAGTCGGCGTAGGTGGCGTTGCGGAAGGTCGACTTCGAGACGTCGAAGGTCACCGCGACGTGCGGCGGGGCCTCGTCCCGCAGCACGTTGATGAGCATTGCGGTGAAGCCGTAGACGGCGTTGGTCGGCTGACCGGTGGTGGTCGAGAAGTTCTCGACCGGCAGGGCGAAGAAGGCCCGGTAGGCCAGCGAGTGCCCGTCCAGCAGCAGCAGGCGGGAGCGCGCGGGGGTCGGGTCGTCCTTCGCAGCAGCCACGGACCGAGTCTAGGAAGCCTCGACGGCGGCGGGGCCCAGTGGCACGGTCGTCGGCGCCGGACGCGCTCCCCGACGCAGCGGACGGCGGCGTACGGCGAGATCGACCGGCCGATGGTCGTCCTGGGCGAGGCGGCGGCGCACCATCGCGACCGGAGCGACCCGACGCACGGCCAGTGGGGCGAAGCCGAGGCGGGCGAAGAACCGGTTGGCGTCGCGTGAGCCCGGGTGCACCGACACCACGATCTGGTCCAGTCCGTGCTGCTCGGCGAAGCTCGCGGCAGCCGCGACCAGTGCCTTGCCTGCTCCGCGTCGCTTGTGCCGGTCAGCCACCACCGCGTGGCTCATGTGGACCGCCGGCAGGTCCAGCAGGGCGTTGGCGGAGGCCACCGTGAACAGCGCCATGCCCAGCGGCTCGTCGTCGTCACCGACCACGACGACCAGATGGCGCTCCGGGTCGTCGAGGGCCTCCAGGTAGCGCAGCTCCAGCGTGGCCCGGGCCCCGGCAGGCACGCCGCGGACGCGTACGCCGGCGTCGGTGCTGGGCAGCAGCTGGTCGCGCAGCTCGTCACCGAAGGCCAGCAGGGCCGGCAGATCGACGACCTGCGCCGGTCGCACCCGCAAGGCGCCTCGGGCCATGGTTGCTCCTGCGCGGTCGGCGCCGCGAGCGGCGCGGGGGGGTGCCCCGCCCTCGGGGGTCCGGGGACGGTCTGGGTGGCACGGTTGACTCCGTGAGGCGACCTACGCTCCCCGGACCAGCCGACACTAGCGCCCACGGACGGGCGCGCCATTCACGCGGAAGAGGGACAACCAGCGATGTTCCGCGGAGCGGGGACGATCCTCAACATGGCGACGATCCTGGTGGGGTCGGGCCTGGGCGTGCTGCTCGGCCATCGTCTGCCGGAGCGGACCCGCATCACAGTCACCGACGCCCTCGGGCTGGTGACGCTGGTGATCGGCGCGCTGAACGTCGCGAGCCTGTCGGATGGGGCGTTCCGGTCGGCGGTCGGCGACAGCGGCACGCTGCTGGTGGTGCTGGGCGCGCTGCTCGTCGGCGGCATCACCGGCTCGTTGCTGCGGCTGGAGGACCGGCTCGAGGCGTCCGGGGCGTGGCTGCAGCGCAGGCTGTCGCGCGGGCAGGTCAGCGCGTCGCGGGAGCGCTTCGTCGAGGGCTACGTCAGCGCCTCGCTGGTCTTCGTCGTCGGGCCGCTGGCGATCCTGGGATCGCTGTCCGATGGCCTGGGCCGCGGGATCGACCAGCTCGCGCTCAAGAGCACCCTCGACGGCTTCGCAGCCCTGGCCTTCGCCGCCTCACTGGGCTGGGGCGTTGCCGCCTCGGCGCTGTCGGTCGGGGTCGTGCAGGGCCTGCTCACCGCACTGGGTCTGCGGCTCGGTGGCCTGCTGCCCGCCTCGCTGATCGCCGCGGTGACCGCCACCGGCGGAGTGCTGCTGCTCGGCGTCGGCCTGCGGCTGCTGCACCTGCGGCAGGTGGCTGTCGGCGACCTGCTGCCCGCCCTGCTGGTCGCGCCTGCCCTCACTGCCCTGGTGCAGGCGCTGCGCTAACCGCCGAGGTAGGCGCCGGCCACCGACGGATCGGCAGCCAGCTGCGCCGACGGTCCGTGCGCCACGACCCGACCCGTCTCGAGCACGTAGCCGTGGGACGCGGCAGCCAGCGCCAGCCCGAGATCCTGCTCGACCAGCAGCACAGCGGTCCCGGCCCCGGCAAGGGCAGCGACCAGCGCCAGCACCTGCTCGACGGCCTGCGGCGCCAGTCCGGTCGTCGGCTCGTCCAGCAGCAGCACCTGTGGCCGGCTCATCAGCGCCCTGCCGAGCGCGAGCAGCTGCTGCTCCCCACCGGACAGCGTCCCGGCGGCCTGCCGGGAGCGCTCGGCCAGGACGGGCAGCAGGGCCAGCACCTCGGACAGGCGCGTCGCCACCGCCCCCGCCGAGGTCGTGTAAGCACCCATGAGCAGGTTGTCCTGGACGGACAGGCGGGCGAAGACGCGGCGGCCCTCCGGCACGTGCGCCACCCCGGCGCCGACCACCTGGGCGGCCGAGAGGCGCTGCAGCGGGCGGCCTGCGAGCAGGACCTCACCGGCCGAGGGCCGCAGCAACCCCGACACCGCGCGCAGCAGCGTGGTGCGGCCCGCGCCGTTGGCCCCCAGCAGGGCCACGACCTGGCCCCGGTCAACCTTCAGGTCCACCGCGTGCAGCGCCGGCGCACCGCCGTAGCCGGCAGTCAGTCCGCGCACCTGCAGCAGCGGATCGTCCGACACGTTCATCACGCTACGTCCCGTACGCCCCCCTGCTGCTCATGTCACACCTCCATCACACCTGCGGGTCATCTGGATGTCCCGAGCCGGATGAGCCGCGCAGCATGGTTGAGTAGCGCGGCTCGACGTCGGCGGCCCCTCGGCCTGCCGTCGCCCCATCGGTCATGCAGAAGGAGCTCGTGTGGGCGCGCGCCCTGCCACCGTCCCCCGCCTCGTCGGCGTGTGGACCGTCCTGCTGGGCGTACTCGCCCTGCTGATGCTGTCCTCCCCCGCTCAGGCTCAGACGCCGCAACCCTCGCCGTCGGGTGCTCCCGAGGCCACGGAGTTCGTCGTGGGGACGCTGGCCAACGCCGGCGACCCCGTCGCCGGCGCTGCGCTGAGCGTCGAGCAGAACGGCTCCGAGGTCGCGACCGGCGAGACCGACGAGCAGGGTCGCTTCCGGATCGCGCTGCCCGGGCCGGGCGACTACACCGTCGTGCTCGATGTCGACTCGCTGCCGGAGGGCGTCGCCCTTCGCCGCGAAGGCGGCGAGCGGCGTGAGATCTCCGTCGTCGCGGGACGCAGCGCTCCGACGCTGTTCCTGCTCGGCGAGAACACCCGCGTCGCGGTCAGCCGGCTGGCCCGCGCGCCGCAGCTCATCGTCGGCGGTCTGCAGTTCGGTCTGGTGCTGGCGATGGGCGCGATCGGCCTGTCGCTCATCTTCGGCACGACCGGCCTGACGAACTTCGCCCATGGCGAGCTCATCACCGGCGGCGCCATCCTCGGCTACGTCATCAACGTCGGGTTCGGGCTCAACCTCATCCCGGCCACCATCATCGCCGTCATCGTCGGCGCCGGCGCCGGGACACTGCTGGACAGGGGGCTCTGGAGACCCCTGCGCAAGCGGGGCACCGGACTGATCGCCCAGCTCGTGGTCAGCATCGGCCTGGGCTTCGTCCTGCGCTACCTCTACCTCATCTACTTCGAGGGCAGCGCACGCTCCTACGACCAGTACGCCACGCAGTCGCCGGTCGAGATCGGTCCGGTCGGCATCCTGCCGCGCGACATGGTCATCGTGGTGGTGTCCATCCTGGTGCTGGCCGGTGTCGGGCTCGGCCTGCAGCGCACCCGCTTCGGCAAGGCCACCCGGGCCGTCGCCGACAACCCGTCCCTCGCGGCCACCTCCGGCATCGACGTGGAACGGGTCATCAACATCGTCTGGGCCATCGGCACGGGCCTGGCGGTTCTCGGCGGCATCTTCCTCGGCCTGTCGCAGCAGGTCGGCTGGCAGCTCGGCCAGAACGCGCTGCTGCTGCTGTTCGCCGGCGTCACGCTCGGTGGCCTCGGCACCGCGTACGGCGCTCTGGTCGGCTCGCTGGTCATCGGCCTGTTCACCCAGCTCTCGACGCTGTTCATCGCCGCCGAGCTGCAGGTCGTCGGCGCGCTGCTGGTCCTGATCGTGATCCTGGTGGTCCGCCCGCAGGGCATCCTCGGCAGCCGGGAGCGAGTCGGATGAGCCAGCACCGCAGGACCCATCCTCGACCGGCAGGGAGGTCCGCATGGACTTCGGTGTGATCTTCAACGGGACGGTCTTCGCGCTGTTCGCCGACCAGTCGCTGATCCTGGCGCTTGCGGCCGTCGGCCTCAACGTGCACTTCGGCTACACCGGCCTGCTGAACTTCGGGCAGGTCGGCTTCGCCGCCATGGGCGCGTACGGCGTGGCCAGCGGCGTCACCTATCTCGGTCTGCCGTTCGGCGTCTCCCTGCTGCTCGGCGTCGGTCTGGCCATCGCGCTGGCATTGCTGCTCGGCATCCCCACGCTGCGACTGCGCGCCGACTACCTGGCGATCGTCACCATCGCCTCCTCAGAGGTGATCCGGCTGACCGCCCGGTCGGCGCAGTTCCGCGAGCAGACCGGTGGCTCGTCGGGGCTGCGCGGGTTCTCGGCCGGCTTCTACCGCCTCAACCCGTTCGGACCGGGGCAGTACGGCATCGGTCCGGCGACCTACGACTCGAACCGATTCTTCCTGCTCCTCGTCGGCTGGTCGCTTGTCCTGCTGTGCTCGCTGCTGGTCTTCGCGCTCATGCGCAGCCCCTGGGGACGGGTGCTGCGCGGCATCCGCGAGGACGAGGACGCCGTCCGCAGCCTGGGCAAGAACGTCGTCGGCTACAAGATGCAGTCGCTGGTGCTCGGTGGCATCTTCGGGGCCTTCTCGGGCTTCGCCTTCGCGCTGGCCAACTCCTCGGTGCAGCCTGACAACTACGGCACCCAGTTCACGTTCCTGGCCTTCACCGCCATGATCCTCGGCGGCGCGGGTCGGGTGCTGGCGCCCGTCGTCGG
>JBBPYI010000046.1:0-11571 GCA_038200075.1 Mycobacteriales bacterium | reverse complement strand
GGTGGGTGCTGCTGATCGGGGCGGTGGCCATCGCCGCCGCGTGGGGCTACACCGGCGGCGCGAAGCCGTACGGCTACCGGGGGTTCGGCGAGGTCTCGGTCTTCGTCTTCTTCGGCCTGGTGGCCGTGCTCGGTACCACCTACGTGCAGGCCGAGCAGCTGACCTGGCCGGCGCTCGCGGGCGGGATCGCCTGCGGCGCACTGGCCTGCGCGATCCTGGTCACCAACAACCTGCGCGACGTCCCGACCGACACCGTCTCGGGCAAGCGCACCCTGGCCGTCGTGCTCGGCGACCGGCGCACCCGTGTGCTCTACCCGGCGCTGGTCGGGACCGCGCTGGTCATGCCGCTGCTGATCGCACCGGCTGTCCCGACCGCGCTGTTGGCGCTGCTGGCTGCCCCGCTGGCGCTCGGCCCTGTCGCGGCGGTCCGGCGCGGTGTGGCCGGTCGCGAGCTGATCGGGGTGCTGGCCGCGACCGGCAAGCTCCAGCTGGTCTTCGGGGTGCTGCTCGGCGCCGGTCTGGCGTTCGGATGAGCGAGCTGAACGTCCTGGGCGGTGAGCTGCAGGAGTGCGGCACCGACCCGATGACCGGATTCACCCGTGAAGGCTGCTGCACCACCGGACCCGAGGACCTCGGCAGCCACACCGTCTGCGCGGTGGTGACGGCCGACTTCCTGGCCCACCAGCGCTCGGTCGGCAACGACCTCACGACCCCCCGCCCGCAGTACGCGTTCCCCGGCCTGGTGCCCGGGGACCGCTGGTGCGTGGTCGCGGCCCGCTGGCGCCAGGCGTACGAAGCGGGCGCCGCTGCCCCCGTCGTGCTGGCCGCCACGCACGAGCGGGCGCTCGAGCTGGTGCCGATGGCCTGGTTGCGCGAGCACGCCGTCGACGTCCCCGACGACCTGGGGGACCTGCGCGAGCAGGACTGAGGCCTGGCCGCGTCGAAGAAGGCTGTCACGCGGCCGTACCCAGCGGCCAGGAACGCGAGGTGCCCCCCGTGCTGTCCGCCCTGTCCCGCCGCCTGCTGGTCTCCACGACGCTGCTCGCCGTCGGCGCAGCGACTGCTGCTGTCGCAGTCGCCGCCCCCGCCGCCTCGGTACCCCCGCCGACCCCAGCGGCATCCTGCGGCGCCGGGTCGCTGCCCGAGACCACCCAGGGCCGCGCGCCGCTGGCCGACGTCGCAAGCGGCCGCTACGCCAAGGGCTACAGCTGCAACGCCGTCCAGATCTCCAAGGCCGGCACGACCGGCGGCTACCGGGTCGAGCGCTTCGTCGACAAGGCCGGCAACGAGTGCGCCTACGCCGACACCACGCTGCTGTTCCCGCAGAATGCCCCCGACCAGGGCACCACGGGCACCGGGACCTACGTCTACGACATGAAGGACCCGGCCAAGCCGGTGCTGACCGCGACGCTCAAGACGGCCGCGATGGCCTCGCCGCACGAGTCGCTGCGCCTGAACGCCAAGCGTGGCCTGCTGGTCGCGGTGTTCTCCTACCCGACCACGCAGCCCGGCATCGTCGACGTCTACGACGTCAACGCCGACTGCCGTACGCCGCGACTGGTCTCCAGCACGCCGCTCGGCGTCCTCGGTCACGAGGGCGGCTTCGCCCCCGACGGCCTGACCTACTACGTCGGCTCGCTGTTCTTCCACACCGTCACCGCGATCGATCTCGCGGACCCGGCCGTGCCGAAGCTCGCCTGGGCGACCACCGACTACCAGTCGCACGGCCTGGCCGTCAGCGACGACGGCAACACCCTCTACATGGGCGAGGCGGCGCTCAACCAGGGCTTCCGCGGGCTCACGGTGCTCGACGTCACGCAGGTGCAGAAGCGGGTCCCGAACCCGACCGTGCCGATCATCAGCCGCCTGACCTGGGCGTCGGTGAGCACCCCGCAGAGCGCCGTGCCGTTCACCAGTAAGGGCAAGAAGTACCTCATGGAGATCGACGAGTTCGGCTCCGGCGCGAAGATCGGTGCCGGTCGCATCATCGACATCAACAACATCAAGAAGCCGTTCGTGGTCTCGGAGCTGCGTCTGGCGGTCGACCAGGCGTCCGCGCAGGGACCCGAGCTCGAGGCCGACCCCGGCAACAGCAACGCCTTCCAGGGCTACCAGGGTCACTACTGCTCGCTGCCTAGCCGGGTGGACCCGCAGGTGCTGGCCTGCTCGTTCATCATGTCGGGCCTGCGGGTCTTCGACATCGCCAACGTCTCCAAGCCCAAGGAGATCGCCTATTTCAACAAGCCGGTGGTCCCGGGCAGCGTGGCGACCTCGCCGACCCGCGCCGGCTCGTTCGCGATGAGCGCTCCGGCCTACGACGGCGCGACCGGTGACATCTGGTACACCGACGGCAACAGCGGCTTCTACGTCGTACGTCTGACCGGTTCGGCCAAGCGGACCTTCGCCAAGACGGTCGTCAACCCCGGGAGCTGATGGGGTCCCACTAGGGTTCCCGCTCATGTCGGGACAGGCGGGGACAGGTCACCGCGGCCACCAGCACGGACCGCGCCCCGGTTCAGCCGCCGGCCGGCACCTGCGTCCGCTGACGATCGCCTTCGGCCTGACCGCCGCCTACATGGTCGTGGAGGTGGTCGGGGGGTTGCTGTCCGGCAGCCTGGCGCTGCTGTCGGACGCGGCGCACATGGCCACCGACGTGCTGGGGCTGGGGCTCGCCCTCGCCGCCATCCAGCTCGCCCGTCGTTCCAACAACAGCCAGCACACCTACGGGACCTACCGGCTGGAGGTGCTGGCCGCGGTCGTCAACGGCCTGCTGCTGTTCGGTGTCGGCGGCTACGTGCTCTACGAAGCGGCCCGTCGGCTGAGCGACCCGCCGGACGTCCCGGGACTGACCGTCGCCGCGATCGCGCTGGTCGGTTTCGTGGTCAACTTGGTGTCCTTTTTGCTCCTGCGGGCGGGGAGCAAGGACAGCCTCAACGTCCGGGGGGCGTTGCTGGAGGTCCTGGCGGACATGCTGGGCTCGCTCGGCGTCGTGCTCGCCGGGATCGTGCAGTACACCACCGGCTGGCCCTACGCCGACCCGATCGTCGCCGCCCTGATCGGGCTCCTGGTCCTGCCGCGGACCTACCGGCTGATGCGCCAGGCCGTGCGCATCCTCATGGAGGTCGCGCCGCCGGGCTGCGACGTGGCCGCCGCACAGGCCCACCTGGCGTCGCTGCCAGGTGTCACCTCCGTGCACGACCTGCACATCTGGACCGTCACCGACGGCATCGAGTCCGCCTCCGCGCACGTCGTGATCGAGGAGGGCGCCGACTGGCACGGCGTGCTCGACCAGACCAGGCAGGTCCTGGAGACCCGATACGGCGTGACGCACACGACGATCCAGGTCGAGCCGCACGACCACGAGGAGCACCCCGCGGCGCTGTGACCTGTCGCGGCCCGACATCGGACGATCCACAGCGTCGGAGTGCTGTGGATCTCCCCATGACGGCCCGACCGAGGCCGGACCAGCACAGTCCTACGGCACACTGAGCGTTGGTGACGTCACTGCCAGGCACGACATCGCCATCGGGTCGCCGCCGGCCAGCGCCGTGACCCGCGCCGCGGCCTCTGACAGCCTCGCCTCGGGCAGCGAGCCGTCAGCCACCGCCGCGACCAGCGCGTCGCGCATCCGTAGCGCCTGGTTGCCGTCGGTTGCCAGCACCGCGTCGACGCCCGCGGAGACCGCCTTGACCGCGGCCTTGTCGAAGTCGAAGCGCAGGTTGACCGCGCCCATCCCCACGCTGTCGGTCATGGCCACGCCGGTGAAGCCCATCGAGCGCAGCAGGGCGTACGCCTTGGGTGACAGCGAGGCGGGCAGGTCCGGGTCGAGCGCGTCGTAGCCCAGGTGGTTGAGCATGATGACCGGCGCGCCGGCGTCGATCGCCGCCTGGAACGGCGCTAGGTCGGTGGTCCGCAGCTCCTCGAGGCTCGTCGGCACGACCGCGCCTTCCTTGTGCGTGTCGGTCGTGGAGCGCCCCTGTCCGGGGAAGTGCTTCATGGTCGGCTTCACGCCCGCCTCGACGAGCCCGGCGGAGAAGGCCAGGCCGTACGCCGTCGTGACCGCCGGGTCGGCGCTGAAGGAGCGGTCGCCGATCACCCCGCGGGGCGCGGTGGCGTCGAGGTCCAGCAGCGGCGCGAGGTCGAGGTCGACGCCGACGGCCTTGAGCTCCTCGCCGATGCCCCGGGCGTACGCCCTGACCTGTGCGGGGGTCTTCTCGCGCGCGAGCCGGCGAGGCGACGGACCGGCGCCGACGATCTCGCGGGTGACCGCGACGCGGCCGGACTCCTCGTCAGTGGAGACCAGCAGCGGCCGGCCGGCCCGCGCCCGCAGTCCCGACACGAGCGCGGTGAGCTGCGCTTGCGACTCGACGTTCGGCTCGGACAGGAACAGCCCGCCGACGCCGAGGTCGACGACCTGCTGGCCGAGCGCGTCGGCGGCGGAGATGACGCCGGGGATCCCGACGATGAGCGTTGCGGCGGCCCGCTTCGCCAGGGGCGCAGGGGTGCAGGCAGGGGTGGCCGAGACGGCGGGGGAGGGCGAGATGTCCGGCTCCGCGACGGGCGTCGGGGTCGCTCCCGAGGCGGCACAACCGGCCAAGAGGGACGCGGTCAGGACGGCGAGGACGGGGCGAGGCAGCACCCGGTCAGGCTACGGGAGTACGGTCCGCCAGACCCTCGACCTCGCCGTGCAGGAGACCGCCGTGCCGCTTGATCCCGTGATCGCCTCCGTTCTTGACATGATGGCCGCCAGTGGGGCCCCCGCCCTGTCGTCCGGCACCCCGGCCCAGGCCCGTGAGGGCTTCCGCTCGATGACCGTCGGACTGCGCGATCCTGCGACGTTGCCCCAGGTCGGCGCGATCAACGACCGCACCGTGCCCGGTCCGGCTGGTGAGGTCCCGGTGCGGGTCTACCGCCCGGTCGCCGACGGCCCGCACCCGACCGTGCTGTTCATCCACGGCGGCGGCTACGTCATCGGCGACCTCGACACCCACGACGACCACGCCCGGCTCATCTGCCGCGATGTGGACGCGGTCGTCGTCAGCGTCGACTACCGGCTTGCGCCCGAGGCGCCCTTCCCCGCCGGCTACGAGGACTGCGTCGCGGCCTACCGCTGGGTGGTGGAGCACGCAGCCGACCTCGGCGGCGACGTCACCCGGCTGGCCGTGGCCGGCGACAGCGCCGGCGGGAACCTGTCCGCAGGGGTGGCCCTGGCCGCCCGCGACGCCGGCCTCCCCCTGGCGGCCCAGCTGCTGATCTACCCGGGCGTCGACTTCGTCGACAGCGACGACCACCCGTCGCGGGTGGAGAACGCCGAGGGCTACTTCCTCACCGCCGGTGACATGCAGTGGTTCCGCGACAACTACCTCGGTGAGCAGGACGGCGATGACCTGCGCGCCTCGGTCCTGCGGGCCGATCTCGCCGGTGTCGCGCCGGCCGTGGTCGGCACCGCGGAGTACGACCCGCTGCGCGACGAGGGCGAGGCCTACGCCGCTGCCCTGGCCAAGGCCGGGGTCGCGGTGGACCAGCACCGCTACGCCGGGCTGATCCACGGCTTCTTCGGGCTGGGCCCGGTCTCGCCGGCGTGCGCCGAAGCGGCCGCTGAGCTCTGCGCCGACCTCAAGCGGCTCCTGCAGGCCTAGCGGCGAGCCGCCCGGGCGAGATCGGCGGCCTCCTCGAGCAGCGCGGCCGTGTCGCGCCGGTGCGGGGCCACCGCGCCTGGGAGGCGGCGCCCGGCCGTGTCGGCATGCAGGCTCGACAAGCCCAGGGCGCGCTGCCAGGGGCCCTGCGTGACCCGCAGGCTCTGCACCTTGGTCAGCGGTACGACGTCGGTCGTGGTGGTGAGGACGCCGTAGGTCGAGACCAGATGGGTCGCGTCCAGACCCACAGCCAGGCGCCGGGCCGACAGCGGTGCTCGCCAGCGGGCCGCCCGGGGAGCCGGGCGGGTGGCAGCCGGCAGCTCGCTGCCGAGCACCCGGGCGACCAGCCGGTCGGCCAGCTCGCGCGGCGCCACCGGCAGCAGCGCCCCGGTCGCGGCCTGCTGCTCGCCCCCGCCGCTGTAGCCGGCGACGTCGACCTCCACCCGCACCCAGCCGAAGGGACGCCACAGCAGCGGCCGCAGGATCCGGATGACCTGGATGCGGCCGGCCGGGATGGTCTGGCTGCGGGTGTCGAGCAGTCCGTGCCGCAGCCGCAGGCCGTCGGGGGATTCGGCGACGGTGAAGCCGTACTCGTTGAGCAGTCGTCGGATGGCGAAGGAGCCGACACCCAGCAGCAGCGGTACGGCGCCCAGGACGACCCCGCCTGCCGCCTGCACGTCGACGGCCGCGGTGACCAGCACGACCAGCAAGAGCGCGGCGGCCGTCGCGGCAGGTGCGCCCAGCAGGGTGGAGGCGACCAGCACTCCTGTCGGTACGGCGACCAGGACCCGCTCGGGGACGGTCGGGGCGGCCGCGTCGCTGACTGAGCG
Organism: Mycobacteriales bacterium; assembly: GCA_038200075.1. Lineage (GTDB taxonomy): Bacteria > Actinomycetota > Actinomycetes > Mycobacteriales > SCTD01 > SCTD01. The sequence continues at coordinate 5,105 of JBBPYI010000046.1, read as the reverse complement.
ACCGGCGCTCAGGTCGAGCAGGAGCGTCCGGAGGCGGGCGGCGTCCTCATCGGACAGGAAGGCCAAGGGCGCCTCGGCATCGCCGCCGCCGACGACCTCCAGGCGCAGCTCGGCCAACCCGAGCACCCGGGCGTAGAGGGGGCGGACCACGTCGACGGCCTGCACCCGGGCCAGCGGGACCCGCCGGCTGCGTCGGGTCAGCACGCCGCTCTCGACCTGCAGCTCGGTGGCCGTCACGCGGTAGCGCATGGCCCGCCAGGCGATGTAGCCGTACAGCACCGCGAGCGGCACGCCGAGCCCGAACAGCAGCGCGACCGCCTGACTGCGGTCCTCGGCGTTGCGCACCCCCGCCTGCCCGACGAAGGCGAGCAGCACCACGGCGAAACGGCCGCCGCGCAGCAGCGGTGTCAGCGGGTGCAGCCGGACCCAGCCGTCGTCGGCCGTCTCGAGCGGTGCAGCGCTCACACCCCGGCCTGGCGGGCCTCGCCGAGCGCGGCCAGGTGGTCACGCAACCGGGTGGCCTCCTCGGCCAGCAACCCCGGCACGAAGGCGTCGGTGGCCGCCGCGGCAGTGTGCATGGTGACGGTGGCGATGCCGCGTCGACGATCCAGTGGGCCGGCGGTGACGTCGACGTACTGCATCCGGCCGTACGGCACGACGCTGGTGCGGCGCACCAGCACACCGCGGCGCACCAGCAGGTCGTCCTCGCGCTCGAGATAGCCCCAGGCGGCCCAGCGACGCTCCACCGCGACCAGGAGCAGGCCGCCGAGCACGATCCCCGCCAGCAGCGCGGCCAGCGCCGACGCGGGGCCGTCGAGCACACCGGCAAGAGCAGCAGCGAGCACCGTGGGGACAACGATGGCCACGACCGCGACCTGGCGGCGCAGCAGCAGCAGGGCCCGGTCGGGGCGTCGCCAGGCTGGTTGGGTCACGCAGGAAGACTAGGCGCGCACACGGCGTCCGACGGCGACAGCCAGCACGGCGGCCCCCGCCAGCAGCAGCGCGCGACGGTGTGGCTCGAGACCGCGCCGCGCCTGCGCGACGGCCAGCGGTCGCAGCGCGCCCACCCGACCGAGCTGCACCCGGCGGCTGCCGGTGAGCACCCGGCCCATGACGCTGTCGGCCTCGGCGCCGACCACGGCGAGGCGGCCATGGGGCCCGCGCACCTCGATCGACAGGCCCTCACCGGCCAGACGCTCAGCGACCTCGCGCAGCGCACTCGTCCCGGTCGAGACCGAGCTGAGGGCGCCGTCCCACGCGGCCACGGGGTCATGGGCGTGGACCCGCAGGACGGCGCCGTCACCGGTGACGGTCCCGGACGTGGCACCGCCGGGCCCGTCGACGCTGAAGGTCAGTCCGCCCTGCAGGTCCAGTGCCATCAGGCCTTGCTGTCCTTGTCGGTCGTGGTGATACGCAGAGTGCCGTTGAGCTTCCAGGTGGCGCGGGGGGCGTCGGCGCCGGTGTCGCGGGGGACCTCGACGGACATGTCGACGAACGTGTAGTCGATAGCGGCGCCCTTGCCGGTCAGGTAGCTCCACATCTCCTTGCCGAGGTCGGTCCAGTCGATGACGTCCTTGGTGGCGATGCCGGAGGTGGCGGTGGTCATGAGGGTGTCCTTTTCTCGGGAGTACGGGGTGTCCCGGTCGACCCTGACAGGCGTTCCGGGATGCCGCCACCGATACTGGCTGCGTGGAGACCGAGATCGAGCCCGACAGCGCGCCCTGGTGGCAGGACGCCAAGCGTCGCAACAAGGCGGTGCTGATCACCTTTGCGGTCCTGGCCCTCGGCGGGATCTTGTTCCCGGCCTTCAGCAACTACCTGTTCGCCGGGGACCAGCGGGTGCTGGTGGTGACGCTCGCCAACGGCGCTGGGCAGGACAACCGGGTCGGGCTCAAGCAGGCCTGCGGGTCCCTGCCGGGCATCTCGGTCGTCCCTGACCAGGGCGATCCCGATCCGCGCATCCAGGGCCGGTTCCCGGTGCGCTTCCGCATCGCTGACACGACGCCGCAGCAGGAGTCGGCGCTGCTCAAGTGCCTCAACGACAACCGGGTGCGCTTCCGGGTCATCGGCTACCTGCCGGAGAACGACGGCAACTGACCCAGACGCTCGAGCTCGCTCTCGCTGAGCTCCAAGCCCGCCGCTGCGGCTGAGTCTTGTACCGACTCGGGCCGGCTCGCACCGGGGATCGGCACGCACACCGGTGACAGCGCGAGCAGCCAGGCCAGCGCGACCTGCTGGGGCGACACCCCGCGTTCGCGGGCGATCTCGCCGAAGGCTGCATGCTCGGCGCCGAGGCCGGCCGCTGCGCCCATCCCGCCGAGCGGGGACCACGGAAGGAAGGCGATGCCGAGCTCGGTGCACAGCGCCAGCTCGGGCAGGCTCGCCCGAAAGGCTGGCGACAGCTGGTTCTGCACCGCAGCCAGCGGTGTGATGGCGGCGGCCGCACGTATCTGCGCGCGGTCGGCGTTTGACACCCCCACAGCCTGGATCTTTCCCTCAGTCCGCAGCTGCTCGAGCGCCCCTACCGACTCCGCCCAGGGCACCCGCGGGTCGGGCCGGTGCAGCTGGTACAGCCCGACCGCCTCGACGCCGAGCGCACGCAGCGACGCCTCGCAGGCGGCGCGCAGGTGCGCGGGGGAGCCGTCCAGCGCCCAGCTGTCGTCCGGCGGCCGAATGTGACCACCCTTGGTCGCGACCAGCACGTCGGCCCGGCCAGGCCAGGACGCAAGCGCCGCGGCGATGAGCCGCTCGTTGTGCCCTACCTCGTCGTGCCCGAGGCAGTAGGCATCGGCGGTGTCGATGAGGGTGACGCCGGCGTCCAGGGCTGCGTGCACCGTAAGGACCGCCTGCTGGCGGTCCGGCCGGGGACGGCCGCCGCCGCCAGGCAGCGAAAGCGGCATCCCACCGAGTCCGATGGCACTGACGGGGCGGCCGGCCACGCTGCGCTGCTGCATGACCAGGGCCTACCGCTCGTCGCGTCACGTCAACCGCTCGGCGCCCGGCGGGCGGGGCGGTGCGGCATGCGTCACCCTCGTGAGGTTGGGTACGTGCCGCGGACAGGTCGGACGAGAGCAGGGATGGCGCGCATGGGCCTCAAGGACACCTTTCTGGGTTGGCCAGTCCTCAAGCAGTTGACCGGCGACGACCCGCTGGGGCGGGGGACCGCCGCCCAGTCACCGCGTACGGCCGCGATCCAGTCCCGGACCGCCACCGCGGACCGGGTCGTGCAGAGCATCTGCCCGTATTGCGCGGTCGGCTGCGGCCAGAAGGTGTTCGTCAAGGACGACAAGGTCGTGCAGATCGAGGGCGACCCCGACAGCCCGATCAGCCGCGGTCGGCTGTGCCCGAAGGGCTCGGCCAGCGAGCAGCTCGTCAACAGCCCCTCTCGGGTCACCACGGTGAAGTACCGGCGTCCCGGGGGCACCGAGTGGGAGGAGCTCCCGCTCGAGGTGGCCATGGAGATGGTGGCCGACCGAGTGGTCGAGACCCGCGACCGCACCTGGCAGGACCGGGACGAGCAGGGTCGACTGCTGGCCCGCACGCTGGGCTTCGCCAGCCTGGGTGGCGCGACGCTGGACAACGAGGAGAACTACCTCATCAAGAAGCTGTTTACGGCCCTGGGCGCTATCCAGGTCGAGAACCAGGCCCGCATATGACACAGCGCCACCGTCCCCAGTCTGGGGTCATCGTTTGGACGCGGCGGAGCCACCAACTTCCAGCAGGACCTGCAGCACGCTGACTGCATCGTCATCCAGGGCTCCAACATGGCCGAGTGCCACCCCGTGGGATTCCAGTGGGTGATGGAGGCAAAAGCCCGCGGGGCCAAGATCATCCACGTCGACCCGCGCTACACCCGGACCTCCGCAGTGTCGGATCTGCACGTCCCGCTCCGAGTCGGCAGCGACATCGCCTTCCTCGGCGGGATCATCCGCTACATCCTGGACAACGAGCTGGACTTCCGGGACTACGTCGTGGCCTACACCAACGCCGCGACGATCGTCGGCGAGGACTTCCAGGACACCGAGGACCTCGACGGGCTGTTCTCCGGCTACGACCCGGAGACCGGGACCTACGACACCAGCACCTGGGCGTACGAAGGCGGTGTTGAGGCAGCGGCAGCCGGCGCCAGGGAGGTGCGAGACCCCAAGGACGAGAGCGGGGACAGCCAGCGTGGGAGGGCAGCCGGCCACGAGATGGGCGGCCACGGAGCGCAGCTCGACGCCAGCGAGGTCGCGCGCGACGAGACGCTGCAGCACCCCCGCTGCGTCTACCAGGTTCTCAAGCGGCACTACGCCCGCTACACCCCCGAGATGGTCTCCGACGTCTGCGGTGTGCCGGTCGAAGCGTTCCTGCAGGTCTGCCAGGCCGTCACGGAGAACAGCGGACGTGAGCGCACCACGGCATGGGCTTACTCAGTGGGCTGGACCCATCACTCGGTCGGTGTGCAGTACATCCGCGGCGCCGCGATCATCCAGCTGCTGCTGGGCAACATGGGTCGGCCCGGCGGCGGCATCCTCGCTCTGCGCGGACACGCCAGCATCCAGGGCTCGACCGACATCCCGACGCTGTTCAACATCCTGCCCGGCTATCTGCCGATGCCCAAGGCCGGTGTGCACGACAACCTGTCCGACTACCTGATCAGCATCTCCAGTCCAGGTCAGAAGGGCTTCTGGGCCGACGCCGACGCCTACACGGTCAGCCTGCTCAAGTCCTACTGGGGCGACGCTGCGACCGCCGACAACGACTGGTGCTTCAACTACCTGCCACGGCTGACCGGCGACCACGGCACCTACCAGACCGTCTTCGACATGAACGACGGGAAGGTCGACGGCTACTTCATCGTCGGGCAGAACCCGGCCGTGGGGTCGGCGCACGGCAAGCTCCAGCGACTAGGGATGGCCAAGCTCAAATGGCTGGTCGTGCGAGACCTGCAGCTGATCGAGTCGGCGACGTTCTGGAAGGACGGTCCGGAGATCGCCACGGGGGAGCTGCGGACCGAGGACATCGACACCGAGGTGTTCTTCTTCCCGGCAGCCACCCATGTGGAGAAGGCGGGCAGCTTCACCCAGACGCAGCGGCTGCTGCAGTGGCGCGACCAGGCGGTC
>JBBPYI010000045.1:0-9712 GCA_038200075.1 Mycobacteriales bacterium | reverse complement strand
GGCGAACCACTGCTTGGCCAGCGAGCCCGGCAGGCCGAGGTCGGTGAAGCGGTCCTCCATCGGGGACAGGTCGGACAGGGTCTCGTTGACGTCGAAGACGACGACGGATGGGCGCTGGGTCACGTGGGCTCCTCGCGGTCGGGCGCGACAGGGGACGTGCGGGTCAGGCCTCGCCGCGTGCGGGGTAGTCCTTCTCGCGCACGAATTCAAGGGCCGAGAGCAGGTTGTCCAGGTGAGGGCGAGCGAACGGCGTGGACTGCACGTGAGCGGAGTACAGGGTCGTGTCGGGACGCATGAGGAACAGCCCGGGCTCGCTGAACGTCGCAGGCTCGGTGTCGGTCATGCCCGTGCTGACGTAGAGCCCCCACGAGCGCATCGTCGCCTCGTCCATGTCGTAGGCGACCCGGAGGTTCTCGAGCTCCCACTCCCGCACAGCCTGCTCGGCTCGCTCCTGCCCGTCGCCGCTGATCGCCACGACCTCGTCGACGCCGACGTCACGCAGCTCCCCCAGCCGACTGTCGATCTCGGACAGCTGCTTCTTGCACTGCGGGCAGTGCACGCCGCGGTAGGCCACGACGAGGGTGAACTGCTGGGGCCTGGCTGCCGCCAGGTCGAAGCGTCCGCCACCGACGAGCGGCAGGTCGAGCGCGGGCGCGGGCTGGCGGGGGAGCGGCGTGGGCATGGCATCTCCTGAAGGTTGACGACCTTGGTGGTCTCACCTGTCCGGACGAGGTGAAACTCCCGGGTGGCCCTGTCTAACGATCGCGGGCCGGCCGCAGCTCGTAGGCCCCCCAGGCGGCGAGCAGCGCGGCGTAGACCCAGGTGCTTCCGGCGAGGGGCTTGACCTCCTGCTGCTCGAGCAGCGCGAATGCTCCGAAGAGCAACACCGACAACGACACGCTCATCGCGCTGATGGAGAAGCCCCGAGCCTGGGCGAGCAGTCCCGCCAGCACCCCACCGAGGCCGAGCGCCATGATGGCCAGGGCGACGAACTGGAAGCTGTTGAGGGTCCGGCCGTCCCGGATCCACAGGGCAGCCGTGAGACCGATGCTGGTGACGATGAAGCCGGGCGCCCACAGGGTGCCGCGGCTGCGACCGACCGCGGCTGCGGCCAGGTAGGTCAGTCCGGTGAGGACCGGGAACCAGTAGTTCGGGATCACCCCGGTCTCGATGAGCGCGACGATGACCAGCGCGCCCACGATCAGGGCGATGCCGCGGGCCCGACGAGCGCTGGTGCTGTCGTCGGCGGTGGAGCCGTCGGCGGTGTCGGGTGTGGCGCTGCCGCGTGTCATGGGGTCCCTCCAGGTCGGCCGCCGGTGTGACGGCTCGCTGCTTCGGACGCACCGCGCGCCCCTGTGATTGCAACGGTAGGTGGCAGCCCTGGTCTACTGCTTCACGAGGGTCGTGCCCGGCTGGAAGGCCGCCCAGGCGAACCAGAAGGCATCCTGGTGCGGAAGGGCAACGAGGCGGCGACCCTCGAGCGGGCCCTCGACGGCGATGCCCGCGAGACTCCAACGGGAGCCGGTCTGCCGGTCCTGGAAGGAGCGCGGACCTGCGGCGACGAAGCTCAGGGCCCGGCCGTCCACCACAGGGTCGTACACGCCGGTGCTTCCCACGTCCCGCCCCTCGCGCACGTCGTCGGTCTCCAGCGGTGAGGCGCTGCCGGGTGCCCACAGCACCACCAGCTGCTGACCGCCGACGCTGGCGTCGATCGTCGGGGCACCACGTGGCACCGTCTTGGCCCGCGTGCACCGTGGTCGCAAGGCGCTGGCCCGGCTGCTGCAGGAGGAGGTGCCCGGTGCGGCACGACGCTGAGCGCGACGCCGCGCGCTTGCTCGGAGGCGTCATGAGCCCGGGGGAGCGGGAGGAGTTCACCTGCCACCTGCTTGCCTGCAACACCTGCTGGAGCGAGGTGGAGCAGGCTCGACGGGGCCGGCGCCTGGCCGAGTCGACGCGAGCTGCTGCCCCTGCGGGACTCCGGGACCGGGTCCGCGCGCTGGTGGAGGCTGAGCCGGACGCGACGCCGGCGCCGGTGCCGTCGAGGCGCGTCGCGGTGCATCGCTGGCTGGTGCCCGTCGGCGTGCCGGTGGCCGCGGTCGCAGCGGTCGCGCTCATCCTCACCGCTGGTTCAGGGACGAGCGAGCCGCCGTCGCTGCGGCAGGCCGTCGCCGACTTCTCCGCCGGACAGCTGCCCGGCTCGCAGCGGCCCGCGCTGCGCGCCCCCGACCTGTCGCGCCTGGACCTGCAGTCGGTCGGGGCAGGAGGCGGGACCTACGGGGGCCTGGATGTCGACGGCTACGCCTACCGGGACGGCGCCGGGCGACGTGTCGTGGTGTACCTGTCGGACAAGGCCTTTCCGGAGGCTCCGGGGGCTCGGCACCTGGCGGGCCAGGACGGGCCGTGGGTGGCGCAGCGCGGCGACGTCACGGTGCTGTGCGCGCGACTGCCACATGCGCTGCTCGTCGTCGGCCGCGACGATCAGCTCGTCCGAGAGGCAGCGAGCGCCCTGGGCGTGCTGTGAGACTCCACCGCTTGGCCAGTTCCCCTCTCGCGCGGGTCAGCCCCGCGCCTCACGGCCCGTCGTCCCAGACGCCGGCCCATCGGTCGGAGCTGCTCCCCTCCCGGCCAGCGCCTCGCGGGTCGCGGGCGTGCTGTCGAGCACCACGATCTCGGCCGGCATCTCGATCCCTGCGTCGGTGTAAGCCTCGACGACAGCGCCGAGAGCCCGGTCGAGCACGGTGCGCACCTCGCGCTGCTGGGGTTCGGTCCACCACAGCAGCTGCAGATCCACGGTGCTCGCTCCGAGCTCGCCGACCAGCGCCATCGGCGGCGGATCGCTCGCGATGCCCTCAATGCCCCGCAGGACGTCCTGCGCTATCTGGCGTGCCTGCCGGAGGTCTGTTTCGTACGCCACCCCGACCACCGCCTCGGTCCGCACCGCGTCGAACGCGGTCTGCACGGTGATCTCGTTCTTGTAGACCGTCGAGTTGGGCACCAGCACTCGCCGACCCGCGTAGGTCCGCAGCACCGTCTCGCGCAGGTTGATCTCCTGTACGGCGCCCCGCACACCGTTGATCTCGATCTCGTCGCCGGTGCGGAACGGGGCACGGAACAGCAGCAGCACTCCCGCCAGCAGGTTCTCCAGGATGTCGCGGAAGGCGAAACCGATGGCGATGCTGAAGATGCCCAGACTGCCGAGCGTGTCCACCGGTTGCACGGTCGGGAAGACCACCGTAATCGCCGCGAGCAGCCCGAGCACCGTGAGCAGCAGCAGCGCGACGCGGCTCATCACGGCGGCGAAGGACGGGCGTTCCAGCCGGTTGTAGCGGCGCCGCAGCCCGAACGCAACAAGCTTGCCGAGCAGATAGGAGAACAGCAGGACGAGGGCGGCCACGAGGATCCGGCTACGGGCATCGGTCAGGGAGTCCAGCACGACGACTGCCTCCCCACCGAAGGTGACGATCATATGACGATCCGGCCGTGGGATTCGCCACGGCCGGACGAGTAGGTGTCTGCAGGACAGCCGACGGACAGACTGTCGGCATGACCCTTCTGCTTGCCTTCTCGGCCGTCCTGCTCCTGGCCGTGCTCATCTCGGGGCTGGCGCACCGCAGCGTGCTCTCCACCGCGGTGCTGTTCCTGGTCGCCGGCTTCGTGCTCGGTGACGGCGTGCTCGGCGTCGTCGACCTGCGACCCGGGGACGAGCTGGTGTCCGGGCTGGCTGAGCTGGCGCTGTTCTCGGTGCTGTTCACCGACGGCCAACGGGTCGGCCTGCGTGATCTCCGGTCGGCCTGGCGGCTGCCCGGTCGGGCCCTGCTGCTGGGGATGCCGCTGACGTTCGCCCTGACGGCTCTGCTCGCCGTCGCGGTGGCCGGGCTGCCGCTGGCCGAGGCTCTGATCGTCGCCGCTGTGCTGGCTCCCACCGACCCGGTGTTCGCGGCCGCCATCGTCGGGCGCGAGGAGGTTCCCGGTCGGCTGCGGCACCTGCTGAACGTCGAGTCGGGTCTGAACGACGGTCTGGCGCTGCCGGTGGTCCTCGTCCTGTTGGTCACCGTCGGCGGTCCCGAGGTCCGCTCCGGTGAGCTCGCTCTCGAGCTGGGGCTCGGTTTGATCATCGGGATCGTGGTGCCGCTGGTGGCCGTCCTGCTGCTGCGAAGCAGGTTCAGCGACACGACGTCGACGTACGAGTCGCTGTCCTCCGTTGCGGTCGGGCTGCTCGTGCTGTCCCTGGCCGAGGCCACGCACGCCAACCTGTTCCTGGCCGCCTTCGCGGCAGGCATCACGATGGCCACGGTGGCGCCGCAGCTGCGCGACTCCTTCCACCAGTTCGGCGAACTGGTCACCGAGCTGCTCAAGCTGGCCGCGATCCTGGTGTTCGGAGCGCTCATCTCGCCTGCCTTCCTGGGCGAGGTGAACGTGGCCGGCTACGTCTTCGTCGTGCTCGCGCTGGTGCTCGCGCGGCCCCTTGCGATCGGGGTGTCCTTCCTGGGGAGCCGGCTGCCGTGGCAGGAGCAGGCGGCCGTGGCCTGGTTCGGGCCCAAGGGCTTCGCCTCGGTGGTCTACGGCCTGCTCGTCCTGGACAGCGGAGCGGTGCTGGCCGACCAGATGTTCCACCTCATCGCGCTGGCGGTCGTGCTGTCGATCCTGGCTCACTCCTCGACCGACGTGCCCATTGCGCAGTACTTCGCCCGGCGCATCCCGCCGGGTCCGGATGACGAGGTGACGCTGGGCACGGACGAGCCGAGCGGACCCCCCGCCACGGTCAGCTGAGGTCGACGGCGGGCACCGGATCGGCGGGTGTCAGGGCGGCGACGGTCCGTGACGGGCTGGGACGACCCAGCTGCCCGGCCATCCAGATGCTGGTGGCCACCAGGGCCGGCAGGTCGATGCCGGTCTCGATGCCGAGACCGTGCAGCTGCCACACGAGGTCCTCCGTCGCGAGGTTGCCCGTGGCGCTGCCGGCGTACGGGCAGCCGCCGAGTCCGCCGGCGGAGGCGTCGACGGTCGTGACGCCGGCCTGCAGGGCGACGAGGGTGTTGGCGAGCGCCTGCCCGTAGGTGTCGTGGAAGTGCACGGCCAGCTCCTCGACAGGCAGGCCGCGGTCGACCAGCTGCGCGATCAGCGCACGGACCTGGCCTGGTGTCCCGACACCGATGGTGTCGCCAAGACTGACTTCGCCGCAGCCCATCTCGTGGAGGCGAAGGACCACATCGGCCACCTGCCCCAACGGGACGGCGCCCTCCCACGGATCGCCGAAGCACATCGAGACGTAGCCACGGACCGCCAGCCCGTGGTCGCGGGCCCGCTGGACGACGGGGGTGAACATCTCCAGGGACTGGGCGACCGTGCGGTTCAGGTTCTTCTGCGCGAAGGTCTCGGTGGCGCTGGCGAAGACCGCGATCTCGCGTACGCCCGCTGTCAGCGCCCTGTCCAGGCCCCGGTCGGTCGGCACCAGCACGGGGTGGCGCCCGGGCAGGTCGCCCAGCGCGGTGAGGAGCTCTTCGGCGTCGGCGAGCTGCGGCACCCACCGGGCGGGGACGAAGCTCGTGAGCTCGATCGTCGTCAAGCCCGCAGCGAGCAGACGCTGCACGAACTGCGCTTTGACCTCGACCGGGATGACGGTCTTCTCGTTCTGCAGGCCGTCACGCGGGCCGACCTCGTACACCTCGACCCGTGAGGGCAGGCCGGGAAGGGCCAGGCTCATCCCGCCGCCACCACGGCGAGGAGCTGGTCGAGCGCCACGCTGTCGCCGACCCGGACGTCGAGCTGTGCCACGGTCCCGCCGAAGGGCGCTGTGAGCGAGTGCTCCATCTTCATGGCCTCCACCACCACGAGCACCTCACCCTTGCCCACGGTTGCGCCGGCTTCGACGTCGACGGAGACGACCGTTCCCGGCATCGGACTGCGTACGTCCCCGTCGTGCACCCCGGCGGCGGCGTCCTGGCGTGCCGGCGGCAGCTCGGTGACGGCGTAGCTCACGCCGTCGATCCACAACCAGGTCGTCGCGCCCTGGATCGCGGTCAGCACTCGGGACGTCGCGCCGTCGACGGTCAGAAGGACGGCGTCGCCGGCAAGGGTGCCCGAGGCGCTGTGCACAGACCCCTCGCCCACCCGGACCTCGGCCTGCTCCGGACCGCCGCGCGCAGACAGGCGCAGCGCGGGCCCATCGGAATCTGCTACCTGCCAGGCGGTCTCGGCCTGACCGGACAGCCGCCAGCCGATCCGGGTGTCCCAGGGGCCGGTCGGGTCGGGCGCGTCCAGCAGCCGAGCGACGGCGTACGCGACGTAGACCTGCTCCGGGACGTCACTGGTCGCCAGCGTTGCCAGCTCGCGTTCCACCAGGTCGGTGTCCAGACGACCAGCGCGTACGTCGGGGTGCGCCAGCAGCGCGCGAAGGAAAGCGGTGTTGGTCGTGACGCCGAGAACGACGGTGTCGGCCAGGGCGCGGTCCAGCCGGTCCAGCGCAGCGACTCGGTCTGGCCCCCAGGCGATCACCTTGCCGAGCATCGGGTCGTACGTCGCACCGATCTCGAGCCCCTCCAGCAGCCCGCTGTCGACGCGCACCCCTGGACCGGCCGGTTCGCTCAGCCGCAGGACCCGACCGCCGGTGGGCAGGAAGCCGCGGGAGGGGTCCTCGGCGTACAGGCGCGCCTCGATGGCGTGACCGTCGAGCTGCACGTCGTCCTGGCCGAAGGACAGCGGCTCGCCGGAGGCGACGAGCAGCTGCTGCTCGACGAGGTCCAGAGCCGAGCCGTGCACGCGGACGACCAGCTCGGTCACGGGGTGCTCGACCTGCAGGCGGGTGTTCATCTCCATGAAGAAGAACTCGTCCGGCGCATCCGCCGACACGATGAACTCCACGGTGCCGGCGCCGGTGTAGCCGACCGAACGGGCCGTGGCGACTGCGGCCGCGCCGATCCGGTCGCGTTGCGCGGCGTCCAGCAGCACCGACGGCGCCTCTTCGATGACCTTCTGATGGCGGCGTTGCAGGCTGCACTCGCGCTCGGCCAGGTGCACCGTCGAGCCCTGCGCGTCAGCGAGCACCTGGACCTCGATGTGCCTGGGGCGCAGGACGAATCGCTCCAGGAACAGCGTGTCGTCGCCGAACGACGAGGCGGCTTCCCGGCGGGCCGACACCAGGGCGGCTGCCAGCTCGACAGGCTCGTGCACCAGGCGCATGCCCTTGCCGCCACCGCCGGCCGACGGCTTGACCAACACGGGGAAGCCGACCTCGGCGGCGGCGGCGATCAGGTCGGCATCGGTCATCGCCGGTTCGGTCCGCCCAGGGACGACCGGAACCCCAGCGGCGCTGACAGCGAGCTTGGCCCGGATCTTGTCTCCCATGACCTGCATCGCCGATGCCGGCGGCCCGACCAGCACGATCCCGGCAGCCTGCAGCGCCCTGGCGAAGTCGACGTTCTCGGCCAGGAAGCCGTACCCCGGGTGCACCGCCTGGGCGCCGGTGCGCGCACCCGCCGCCAGGACGGCGTCGATGCTCAGATAGCTCTCCCGAGCGCTCGCCGGACCGATCCGGACGGCGACGTCGGCCTCCCGGACATGACGCGCGTCGGCGTCGGCGTCGCTGTAGACCGCGACCGAGCGGACCCCGAGACGGCGCAGGGTGGAGATGATGCGGCACGCGATCTCGCCGCGGTTGGCAACCAGCACAGTGTCAAACATCGTGGTCTGTCCCCTACAGCCGAAAGACGCCGTAGGACACCGGTGCCAGCGGTGCGTTGGCGCAGGCCGACAGGGCCAGGCCGACGGCGGTGCGCGTGTCAGCCGGGTCGATGACCCCGTCGTCCCACAGGCGGGCCGTGGAGTAGTAGGGATTGCCCTGCTGCTCGTACTGCTCCCGGACCTGGGCCTGCAGCGCCGGCAGGTCGGTGCCGTCCTTGGCGACCGCTGCCAGGACCGAGGCGGCCTGGTCGCCGCCCATCACCGAGATCCGGGCATTGGGCCACATCCACAGGAAGCGCGGTGAGTACGCCCGCCCGCACATCGAGTAGTTGCCGGCACCGAAGGACCCGCCGATCACGACGGTCAGCTTCGGGACGCGGGCGCACGCCACCGCCGTGACCATCTTCGCGCCGTGCTTGGCGATGCCACCAGCCTCGTAGTCCCGGCCGACCATGAAGCCGGTGATGTTCTGCAGGAACAGCAGCGGGATCGAGCGCTTGTCGCACAGCTCGATGAAATGCGCCCCCTTGACGGCGCTCTCGCTGAACAGCACGCCGTTGTTCGCGACGATGCCGACCGGGTGTCCGTGCACGTGGGCGAAGCCGGTCACCAGCGTCGTGCCGTACTCCGCCTTGAACTCCTGGAAACGGCTCGCGTCCACCAGCCGGGCGATGACCTCACGCACGTCGTACGGCGTCCGGGCCTCGGCAGGCACCACGGCGTAGAGCGAGGCCGGGTCGAAGGCCGGCTCCTCGGACGGCACGGTCTCCCACGGCGCGGGCGTGCGCGGACCGAGCGTCGCGACGATGCGACGCACGATGCGCAAGGCGTGGGCGTCGTCGTCAGCCAGATGGTCGGTCACCCCCGACACGCGGGAGTGCAGGGCACCACCGCCGAGGTCCTCGGCGGTGACGACCTCGCCGGTGGCAGCCTTCACCAGCGGCGGCCCGCCCAGGAAGATCGTGCCCTGGTCCTTGACGATCACCGCCTCGTCCGACATCGCCGGGACGTAGGCACCACCGGCCGTGCAGGAGCCCAGGACTGCTGCGACCTGCGCGATGCCCTGGGCGCTCATCGTCGCCTGGTTGAAGAAGATCCGCCCGAAGTGCTCACGGTCGGGGAAGACCTCGTCCTGGCGCGGCAGGAATGCCCCACCCGAGTCCACCAGGTAGAGGCACGGCAGCCGGTTGTGCAGCGCCACCTCCTGTGCCCGCAGGTGCTTCTTGACCGTCATCGGGTAGTACGTGCCGCCCTTGACGGTGGCGTCGTTCGCGACGACGACGCACTCGCGGCCGGCGACCCGTCCGACACCGGTGATGACGCCGGCACCCGGGGCCTCGCCGTCGTACATCCCGTCGGCCGCCAGCGGGGACAGCTCCAGGAACGGGCTCCCCGGATCCAGCAGGGCATCGACCCGCTCGCGCGGCAGCAGCTTCCCGCGCGCCACGTGCCGCTCGCGCGACGCCGGTGGGCCACCCAGCCGAGCCTGGTCCAGGCGGGCGCGCAGGTCGTCGACGAGGCCCTGCATCGCGGCGGCGTTGGCGGCCCCCGATGCACCGGACACCTCTGCCGGTGAACCGATCCGAGCCTCCACGTCGCACACCGCCTTGTCTCGAAAGAGGGGTCGTCAGCGCGGGTGAGCCTAGCCCCACCGTCACTCCCAGGCGCCCCGCCGCCGGCTACGTCAGCGCGAGGTGTCGGCGAGCTCCTGAGCCGTCCGCTTGATGGCCTCCAGCGTCACCGGGATCCCCTCGTACGCGGCCTTGGTGCGGATGGCGATCTGGTTCTCGGCGTCGTCTCCGAACTTCTCGCGGAACATGGTGAGGCCCTCCGGCCGGAACTCCCAGGACTCGGTGAGCTCGGTGCCCTCCGGCACAGCGGTGAACGTGTAGCTCCACGAGACCAGCGATCCGCCTACCAGGTAAGTGAACTCGCGTCCCCGGTCGGCGACCGTCACCAGGGACCGGGTCTCCCAGGTGCGGCCAGGTATCTCGTTGCGGCCGGTGAACCACGAACCGGCCTGCGGCCCCTG
>JBBPYI010000044.1:0-7369 GCA_038200075.1 Mycobacteriales bacterium | reverse complement strand
TGCCCCGGCATGGCGCCTCCTGCCCGGTCGCGATCGCGGTGTCGTGCTCGGCCGATCGCCAGGCGCGAGCGAAGATCGACGCCTCGGGGGTGTGGCTCGAGCAGCTCGAGCAGGACCCGGCGCAGTACCTGCCGGAGGTGGAAGAGGCCGCCGGCCCGGTCGTGCGCATCGACCTCGACAGGCCGATGGCCGAGATCCGCTCGGCTCTGTCGCAGCTGCCGGTCAAAACCAGGGTGTCGCTCACCGGCTCACTGGTCGTGGCCCGCGACATCGCGCACGCCAAGATCGCCGAGCTACTCGACGCCGGCGAGTCGATGCCGACCTGGATGCGCGAGATGCCCGTCTACTACGCCGGTCCCGCCAAGACCCCGGAGGGCTACGCCTCAGGATCGTTCGGCCCGACGACGGCCGGGCGAATGGACTCCTACGTCGATCGGTTCCAGGCCGCCGGTGGGTCGCTGGTGATGCTGGCCAAGGGCAACCGCTCCCCCGCCGTGACCGCGGCCTGCAAGGCGCACGGCGGCTTCTACCTCGGCTCGATCGGCGGCCCGGCGGCCCGACTGGCTCAGGACTGCATCCGCCACGTCGAGGTCCTCGAGTGGCCCGAGCTCGGGATGGAGGCGGTCTGGAAGATCGAGGTCGAGGACTTCCCCGCCTTCGTGGTGGTCGACGACAAGGGCAACGACTTCTTCACCAGCCCCGCCGAGGCCGACGCCGGCCCGACCCCCGTCACGATCGCCTCCGCTCCCCGCTGACTTCCGTTGCGTCCTGCCCCGAGGAGCACCCCGAGCGCCACCCGGCAGGACGCAACGAGGGAGAATGGTGCATGACGCAGCGCTTCCGTACCGAGCACGACAGCATGGGCGAGGTCCAGGTGCCGGCCGACGCCCTCTACCGGGCGCAGACGCAGCGGGCGGTGGAGAACTTCCCGATCAGCGGCCAGCGCCTGGAGCGTGCCCATCTCGAGGCACTCGCCCGGATCAAGGCCGCCGCCGCCAAGGTCAACGCCGAGCTCGGCGTTCTGCCAGAGCCGGTCTCACAGGCGATTCAGGACGCGGCCGCAGAGGTCGCCCGCGGCGATCACGACGCCCACTTCCCGATCGACGTCTTCCAGACCGGCTCGGGGACCAGCAGCAACATGAACGTCAACGAGGTCCTTGCCACCCTCGCCACCGACAAGCTCGGCGCCCCGGTCCACCCCAACGACCACGTCAACGCCAGCCAGAGCAGCAACGACGTGTTTCCCAGCAGCATCCACATCGCCGCGACCTCCGCCGTCGTGAACGACCTCGTACCGGCTCTTGAGCACCTGGCCGCGTCGCTGGAGCGCAAGAGCGACGAGTGGGCCAGCGTCGTGAAGTCCGGGCGTACGCACCTCATGGACGCCACCCCCGTCACCCTCGGCCAGGAGTTCGGCGGTTACGCCGCGCAGGTGCGCTACGGCGTGGAGCGGCTGCATGCCACGCTGCCCCGCCTGGCCGAGCTGCCCCTGGGCGGTACGGCGGTCGGCACCGGCATCAACACCCCGGCCGGCTTCAGCGGCGCCGTCATCCGCGAGGTGGCCGCGGCGACCGGCCTGCCGCTGACCGAGGCGCGCAACCACTTCGAGGCGCAGGGTGCGCGTGACGCACTGGTCGAGGCCAGCGGTCAGCTGCGCACCGTCGCCGTCGGGCTCTACAAAATCAGCAACGACCTGCGCTGGATGGGCAGCGGCCCCCGCGCCGGGCTCGGCGAGATCGCCTTGCCGGACCTGCAGCCGGGCTCGTCGATCATGCCGGGCAAGGTCAACCCGGTCATCCCGGAGGCGCTGTGCATGGTGTGCGCTCAGGTCATCGGCAACGACGCGACGATCGCCTTCGCCGGCGCGGCCGGCAACTTCGAGCTCAACGTGATGCTGCCGGTCATGGCCAGCAACCTGCTCCAGTCGATCCGGCTGCTGTCCACCACGAGCCGGCTGCTCGCCGACCGCGTCATCGACGGCCTGGTCGCCGACGAGGAGCGCTGCCGCGAGCTGGCCGAGAGCAGCCCGTCGATCGTTACCCCGCTGAACACCTACATCGGCTACGAGGCCGCCGCGAAGGTGGCCAAGCAGTCACTCAAGGAGAAGAAGACGATTCGCCAGGTCGTCATCGAGGGCGGCTACGTCGAGCGCGGCGACCTGACCGAGCAGCAGCTCGACGAGGCGCTCGACGTCCTGTCGATGACCCGGCCGCCCACCACCTGACGAGCCAACCGAACCTTCTGGGGACCGGAGCACTGGAACGGTCATGAGCCTGCGCCCCCGCCTCTGCGTCCTGTTCGCCACCGCCCTGACCGTCGGAGTGGCGATGCCCTCCTTCGCCGACCCCGTCGACGGGGTCGACGCCGGGCAGACCGTCTGCGACGTCTATCTGGACCTCGTGCAGAACGGCGGCTGCAGCTCCTCGACGAGCCCGGCCGCGAGGCCCGCCGGCCAGGGGCGACAGACCGTGCGCGGAGAGATCGCCTCCCCGCTGGGCAGCGCGGTCACGGTGGTCGGGGCGGCGCCGGTAACCACCCGAGCGCAGCCTGCGAACGGGCTTGCCAGCTGGACGTTCGAGGTCGCAGCGCGGACCGTCGGCGGGCGGTTCGTCCTCGACGTCGGGTCGCAGGCCAATCTGGACATCGTGTTCTACGACGGCGGGCGGGGTGTCAACCACACTGCACCGCGGCCCACCGGAACCTTCTACACGGCCGGCGTGGACGGCGAGCAGGGGATGGTCCCGAAGGGCAGCGTCACCGCCGTCGTGACGATCGCGGAAGGGAACACGGCCCGCTTCGCCTACCGCGCCGACCCGAGGCCCGCACCTCGCCGTGCGCGCTGACTTCTCCGCCTTCTACGCAGCGACGTTCGGGGACCTGGCCGGCTACGGCTGGTCCCTGACCCGGGACCCACATGTCGGTGACGAGCTGGCGCAGGAGTCGTTGACCCGGGTGTACGCCCGCTGGACCGTGCTTCGCGAGCCTCGGCCGTACGCCTACCGCATCGTCACCAACCTGGCCCACGAGCGCTGGACCACACAGGCACGAGAGGCCGTGACCTGGGAGTCACTCGTCCTGGATCCCGTCCGCGACGGCCCTGACAGCTCCACCCTGGACGCCGTACGCCGGCTCAGCCCCGCGCTTCGCGAGGCCGTCTACCTGCACTACTACGCCGACCTGCCCGTGGAGCAGGTCGCCCGCGTCCTGCGTCGCCCCGTGGGCACCATAAAGCGCCGGCTGCACGATGCCCGTCATGCTCTCGCCACCGCGCTCCAGGAGACCCGATGACCGAGCTGCCCGACCTCCCGCCGCACCGTTCGTTCCACCGGCCCGTGCCTACCGGCGGGCTCGCCGAGGTCCTCGTAGAGGGACGCCGACGACGGCGAGCCGCTCTCGGAGCCGTGAGCGCCACAACGTCGGTTTTGGCGCTGGTCCTGGGGCTGGCGCTGCTGCCCGGGACGGACAACCCGGAACGCGACAGCCTGCAGTTCGCCAGCCCGCAACCCCTGCCCTCCGCGTCCTCACGCGCCGCGGAGCCCCGGCTGCAGCCCTCCCCCACCAACAGCCGGCCGGCCGGCAGTTCCCGGACCGAGCCCGTGCCGTCCCCTACGGCCGTGGTCGCACTACCACCGGGCCCCGCTCGGCCGACGGCCGCGAACTCGCCCGATCCGAACCCCGAGGCGCCTGCTGAGCAGCAGTCGGTCCGGCCGGACTACCTCGAGCGCCCCCGTGACGTCGAAGCACCCGCCCGCTGCGTCAGCCCACCGGACGGCACCGTGCCAGTGAGTTGTGCGTACGCCATCGGCGCCGGGTCCACGACCGTGCGTCAAGGCGAACCGGTGGAGAT
Organism: Mycobacteriales bacterium; assembly: GCA_038200075.1. Lineage (GTDB taxonomy): Bacteria > Actinomycetota > Actinomycetes > Mycobacteriales > SCTD01 > SCTD01. The sequence continues at coordinate 3,522 of JBBPYI010000044.1, read as the reverse complement.
CGGCTTCGGATCCTGCAACCCCCGCGGGAGCATCCTCGACGCGGTGCTGGAATTCGACAGTGGTCGCGAGCACCAGATGACGGCTCGCGTCGAAGGCGGCCCCGAGGTCTTCCGCTTCTCGGACTCGGTCCGGTACCCGCAAGGAGCGCATGAGCGCCGACTAGCCCAGGGGCGGTGCCTTGAGTACCGCAACACCTGGCGTACGCAGGACGCACGGGGCCGGCCGGTTCCAGCCGGGACCTACCAGCTCTCGCTGCGTCTGGCTCCCGACCGTGTCAACGGTCAGCCGCGCGACGAGGGCACGTACAGCATCCGGGTGACCGTGACGGACTGACGACGTGCCGAGGGCCCGCTTACCCCACCCAGCGGGGGAAGCGGGCCCTCGGACGATCAGGGTGCGACGAGACCTAGGGGGTGTCGACGCAGTTGGTGCCGTTGGTCGGGGCGGCCATGCCGTTGACCGTGATGTTGCTGGTCAGGCAGGCCAGACCGGCGGAGGCGGGGGCGACAGCCGCACCGGTGACGGCGGCGGCGATGGCAGCGACAGCGAGCACACGCTTGATCAAGAGGACTCCTCGGACCGTGGGCCACCCTGCGCGGCCCGACACCCCTTGCAACGGGGGGCCCGCCGAATCCTCGCGGTCAGTCCTTGTCGTAGTTCGCGAGCGCCCGCAGCGACAGGAACGTCAGCAGCGTCCCCGACACCAGGATCACCGCCAGGCACGCGGCGACGTCGGCCAGCACGAAGCCCTCCAGGATGAGTGAGCGCAGCCCTTCGATGACGTAGCTGACCGGGTTGAAGCGGGCCAGGGTCTGCATCGGCTCGGCCAGCAGGTCGAACGGCACGAAGTTCGGGGTGAGGAACAGCAGCGGGAAGAAGATGATAAAGCTGGCGTTCGTGGTCTGCACGTTGCGGGTCTTGAGCGCGATCGCCTGACCGATCCCGGCGTACGCCACCCCCCACATCGCCGCCAGCAGCACGATGAGCACCGCCCCGCCGACCCCGCTGGCGATCCGCATCCCGAATGCCAAGCCGAGCAGGAGCACCAGTGTTGACGTAGCGAGCCCGCGGACAAAGTCCGCCGCGAGGCGCCCGAGCACGATGGACGTACGCCGGATCGGCGCGACCAGCAGCTTGTCGAAGTAGCCCAGGTCGATGTCGGTGACCAGCGCCAGCCCGCTCGTGGCGGTCGACACCGCGAAGACCAGTGACACGGGTACGGCGAAGGCGACGTAGTCCTGGCCGAACAGGAAGGGCGCGTTGTCGCTGTTGAAGGTCCGCGACACCTGGCCGATGTTGACGGCCAGGAAGAACAGCGGGATGAACAGCGTCGGCAGCGTCGCCGCCGGCAGCTTGACGATCTCGCGAACCGCGCGCCGCGACAGCAGGGCGATCTCGTTCACGCCTTCACCTGCTCCTGGGCGCTCTCCTCGAGCGAGCGGCCGGTGGCCTCGAGGAACACGTCGTCCAGCGTCGGCCGGCTGATCGAGACGGTTCCGACCTCGACGCCCGCCTCGTCTAGGGCCCGGACCACCAGCGGTACGGCCGCGGCGCCGTTCGTGACGTAGGCCGCCACTCCGCCCTCGGTGTCCACGACGTGGTCGACTCCCGCCACATTCTCGACCGCGGCCCGCAGCGCCTGCTTGGTCCCATTGCGGCCCAGACCGACGGTCACGACATCCGCGCCCAGCTCGCTCTTGAGGCCGTCCGGCGTGCCCTCCGCGACCAGCCGTCCGCCGTCGATGATCGCCAGCCGGTTGCACAGCTGATCGGCCTCCTCGAGGTACTGCGTGGTGAGGAAGATCGTCGTTCCTTCGGCGTTGATGCGACGCACCTCGTCCCAGACGGTGATCCGGCTGGTGACGTCCAGGCCGGTGGTCGGCTCGTCCAGGAAGAGCACCTGAGGTGCGTGCACCAGCGCCGTCGCGAGATCCAGCCGTCGCTTCATGCCGCCGGAGTAGCCCTTGACCCGCCGGTCGGCGGCATCGGTCAGGCCGACCAGGGCGAGCAGCTCCGCCGCGCGGTCGCGCGGCTTGGGCACCCGGTAGAGCCCGGCTTGCAGCTCCAGCAGCTCGCGCCCGGTCTGCAGCGGGTCCAGGCCCACCTCCTGCAGGGCCACCCCGATGGCCCGGCGTACGGCCGACGGGTCCTGGGCCACGTCGTGACCGGCCACCAGCGCCCGGCCGCCACTGGGCACCAGCAGCGTGCACAGCATGCGCACGGTCGTGGTCTTGCCCGCGCCGTTGGGCCCAAGGAAGCCGAACACCTCCCCGGGCGCCACCTCGAGGTCGACGCCGGCGACCGCCTCGGTGTCGCCGAAGCGTCGGCGCAGCTGCTCGGTCAGGACTGCCGGTCCGCTCATGGTCGCGACCCTAGCCAGGAGTCACCCCGTACGCCCGCCGATTCCCGCTCGTGAGTGGGCTACAGCGGGAGGTCCTCCAGCATCTCGGTCACCAGGGCGGCGATCGCCGAGCGCTCGGAGCGGGTCAGCGTGACGTGGGCGAACAGCGGGTGGCCCTTGAGGGCCTCGATGACCGCCGCCACGCCGTCGTGGCGCCCGACCCGCAGGTTGTCGCGCTGCGCGACGTCGTGCGTGAGCACGACCCGCGAGCCGGCGCCGAGCCGGGACAGCACGGTCAACAGCACCCCGCGCTCCAGCGACTGGGCCTCGTCGACGATGACGAACGCGTCGTGCAACGACCGGCCGCGGATGTGGGTGAGCGGCAGCACCTCGAGCAGCCCGCGGGCCAGCACCTCCTCGACCACCTCCGGCGCCACCAGCGCGCCGAGGGTGTCGAAGACGGCCTGCGCCCACGGCCCCATCTTCTCGGCGCTGTCACCGGGCAGGTAGCCCAGCTCCTGGCCGCCGACGGCGTACAGCGGGCGGAAGACGATCACCTTCTTGTGGGCGTGCCTCTCCAGCACCGACTCCAGGCCCGCGCACAGCGCGAGCGCCGACTTGCCGGTGCCGGCGCGGCCACCGAGCGAGACGATGCCGACGTCGGGGTCGAGCAGCAGGTCGATGGCGACGCGCTGCTCGGCGGAGCGGCCATGCACCCCGAAGGCGTCGCGGTCGCCGCGTACGAGCCGGACGGACTTGTCGGGCGCGACCCGGCCCAGACCGCTGCCGCGCTCGGACAGCAGCACCAGCCCGGTGTGGGTCGGCAGCTCGCGCGCCTCCTCCAGCTCGAGCCGGCCGTCGGCGTAGAGCAGGTCCAGCTCAGACCCGGAGATCTCCAGCTCGGCCATGCCGGTCCAGCCGGTGTTGACCGCCAGCTCGGCGCGGTACTCCTGGGCGGTGAGCCCGATCGACGCGGCCTTGACGCGCAGCGGCAGGTCCTTCGAGACCAGCACCACATCGAAGCCGTCGGCCGCGAGGTTGGCGGCAACGGCGAGGATGCGACTGTCGCCGTCCGTGCCGCGCACACCGGCCGGCAGGACGCCGGTGTCCACGTGGTTGAGCTCCACCCGCAGCGTCCCCTGCGCGATCGGGATCGGACGGTCGAGCCGGCCGTGGGTGA
>JBBPYI010000043.1:0-3234 GCA_038200075.1 Mycobacteriales bacterium | reverse complement strand
CAACGACCAGCACCGCCGTCTGCGACCACCGCTCCCGCGGCACAACCGCCTCGACCCTTGCCGCCGCCGCCACGAGGAGGTAGGGGTGGGGGCCGAACGCCCGCGCGACACGGACGGCGTCTGCCGCCTGGACGACGCCTCCCCCGGCATCGCCGGCGGCCAGCAGCGCCAGCGGCACCACGTCGACAACGCTCTCGCCGGTGCTGACCAGCCGGCTGATCTCCCGCTCGGCAGCAGCAGGCCCACACCCCATGACGTTGAGGTCCGGCGCCAGGCGCTGGACGAGCTGCACCAGCCGATCACGACCGTCCTGGCCCTCACCGACCAGGACCAGCGTGGCCGTCACGTCGTCACGGGGCTGTAGAGCAACGCGTTGAGCGCCGCGGAAGCCACTGCCGAGCCGCCCTTCTCGCCCACGTTGCTGACCGCGGGCAGCCCGCTGTCGCGCAGCGCCTGCTTGCTCTCGGCGGCTCCGACGAAGCCGACCGGCAGCCCGATGACCAGTGCCGGCTCGGCGCGGAGCTCGATCAGCTCGAACAGCGCCGTCGGCGCGCAGCCGATCACCCAGACGGCTCCGGGACCGACCTCGGCGTACGCCATCCGCATCGCCACCGCGCTGCGGGTCAGCCCGTCCTCGGCCCGGGCCTCGCGGACCCGGCACACGGCCTGCACGGTCGTGATGCCCGCGGCGACCATCTGCACGTCCGCCACCACCGGGGCACCGGCAGCCAGCGCTGCGCGGCCGGCGCGCAGGGACTCCTCGTCCAGCACCAGGTCCTCGGCGTAGGACAGGTCGGCGCTGGAGTGCACGACCCGCTCCACGACGGCGCGGGTGAGCGGTGGCAGGTGCGACAGGTCGAGGCGGCTGCGCAGGATGGCGAAGGACTCCTGCTCGATGGGGTGCACGCTCGCGCGGGTCAGTCGAACCACCTCAGGGTCTCTCGGAGTCGGACGACCTCACCGATGACGGTCGCGACGGGTGCCCGCAGCCCCGCCTCGGCGACATCACGGGCCAGGTGCTCAAGGGTGCTCACGACAACCCGCTGGTCGGTGTGGGTGCCGTGCTGGATGCAGGCCGCCGGGGTGTCGGCTGCCCGGCCCATGCGGATGAGTGAGGCCGTCAGCAGGGGCAGCCGATCGTGTCCCATGAGCACGACGAGTGTCCCGGGTCCCTGGGCAAGCGCCTGCCAGCGGACCCGGCTCGCGGGGTCGTCGGGGTCGAGGTGACCGGTGACGACGCAGACGTCCTGGGTGTAGCCGCGGGCCGTCACCGGGATGCCTGCGTACGCCGGAGCTGCGAGCGCCGAGGAGATCCCAGGTACGACCACGAAGGGGATGCCCTGCTCGATAAGGGCTTCGGCCTCCTCCGAGCCGCGACCGAAGACGAACGGGTCACCGCCCTTGAGCCGGACCACCCGGCGTCCTGCCAGGGCGTGGGCCACGAGCTGCGCGTTGATCTCGTCCTGGCGAGGCGCCGTTCCGGTCCAGGAGGTCTTGCCGACATCGACAACCTCGACGTCGGCGCGGCAGTGCTTGAGCACGTCGGGGTGCACCAGCCGGTCGACCAGGACGACGTCGGCCTCGCCGAGCAGCTCGGCGGCTCGCAGGGTCAGCAGACCGGGGTCCCCGGGCCCTGCACCGACCAGCGCCACCGTCCCCGGCCTCACCGCCCCCCACCGCCAACCCCAACCGCAACCCCTGCGCTGATCATGGAGTTGTGACACGTTCCGTGAGCGTGTGGGCGTGTCCCAACTCCATGATCAGCGGGGGTGAGGGTGGGGGTTTCGGTGATGGCGTCGGCCGGGCAGACCTCCACGCACTCACCGCACGAGGTGCAGCGGTCGTCCCGCACCCGCAGGGGCAGGCCGGCCACGATCGCGTGTTCCGGGCAGGTGAGCAGGCAGGCACCGCAGGCAGTGCAGTCGGCGGTGAAGGCGTACGTCACTCGGCCCACCGGTATCCGCGCGGGGTGACCATCCGCCCTGCCACGACGGTGCTCTGGGAGGAGCCGACGACCACGCACGCGAACATCGTCACCTGCGTGCAGTCGAGCTCTCCGAGCGTGGTGAGCACGACGCTCTCGCGGAGCCGCGAGGCGTCCGTCACGATCCCCACAGGGGTGCTCGCAGGCCGGTGCTCCAGCAGCAGGGCGACCGCCTTCGGCAGCTGCCAGTCCCGACCGCGGCTGCGGGGGTTGTAGAACGTCACCACCAGATCGGCCTCGGCGACAGCTCGGATGCGCCCCTCGATGGCCGGCCACGGCGTGTGCAGGTCTGACAGGCTGATGCTCGCGTGGTCATGCCCCAGCGGCGCGCCGAGCAGGCTGCTGGCGGCCAGCGCAGCCGTCACCCCCGGGACTCCGACGACGTCGATGTCGGTGCCGGCGACTTCCAGCGCAGGGCTCGCCATCGCATAGACACCGGCGTCGCCTGACCCGAGAAGCGCTACCGCATAGCCTTTCTCGGCCTCGGCGACCGCACTGTGCGCGCGCTCCTCCTCTTTTCCAAGCCCGGTGACGAGCATCCGGGTGCCGGGGCGGGCCAGGTCGCGGACCTGGTCGACGTACTGGTCCAGACCGACCCAGACCGCGGCCCGGCGGAGCTCGGCCTCGGCGCGCGGGGTCAGCAGGTCGCGGGCACCGGGGCCGAGGCCGACCAGGGCCAGCCGGCCACGCGGGCGCCGGCGGGCCACGGCGCAGGTCGCCATCGCCGACTTCTGCTTGTCGACGACCAGCTCGCCGCCAGAGGCGAGCAGCGCGGCCGCCTCCGCCACACTCGGGGTGCCGATCGCCTGCTGCGGCGCCGCGCTCGGGTTGGGCACCGCGACCGCCGCCAGCTGCTCGGAGCTGAAGGTCATCAGCTCCCAGCCGCGCTGGTGGCAGGCCTGCAGCAGACCTTCCTCGTCGGCCTTGGCATCGGCCGTGGCGACTGCGTGGACCGAGGCCACCGACAGGCCCGCGGTGGCCAGGGTGCTGTCGACCAGGTCGAGGACCTCGCGGGCCGACACGCCTCGGGAGCTGCCGATGCCGAGCACCAGCGACGGCGGACGCAGCACCACAGTGCGCGGATCAGCCTCCACCAGAGCATCAGTCAGGCGTACGACGTGCTCGCCGACATCCCCGACCGGCAGGGGCGGCAGCGGCCAGATGGCGTCAACGTCGAGGCGTACGTCGTCGCCCTCGACCAGCGCCCGGCTCACGGCCGCCACGGCGCCCTCCACCGGCCAGCCGAGCGT
>JBBPYI010000042.1:0-4702 GCA_038200075.1 Mycobacteriales bacterium | reverse complement strand
CAGCGCCGGCAGCAGGACGCACCCGGCGACGCCGATGAGCAGGGCCAGCGCCCACCTGCCGCCGACCCACGTCTCGGGGGGCGCAGGGGGCAGCGACCACGTCGTTCGCCCTTCCACCGCTGGGTCCTCCTGCTCCGTCGTTGCCGAACCCTGCCACGGCACGGCATCCCTGCGGAGGCAGATGACCGGACTAGCCTTGCCGGGTGAGCCTCTACCGCGACGAGGGCGTCGTCCTGCGGGTGCAGAAGCTCGGCGAGGCCGACCGCATCATCACCGTCCTGACCCGCCGGCATGGACGGGTCCGGGCCGTGGCCAAGGGGGTCCGGCGCACCCGGTCGAAGTTCGGTGCGACCGTCGAGCCGTTCAGCCACGTCGACCTGCAGCTCTATGCCGGCCGAGGCACCGGTGACCGCCTCGACATCGTGGTGCAGGCCGAGAGCCTGACCTCCTACGGTCCGACGCTGGTGGCGGACTACGGCCGCTACACCGCCGGCACGGCTGTCCTGGAGACGGCGGAGCGGCTCACCACGGAGGAGCGTGAACCGTCGCTGCGGCTGTTCCTGCTGGTGGTGGGGGCGCTGCGGGCGCTGTCCGAGCGCGATCCGTCACTGGTCCTTGATGCCTTCCTGCTGCGCGCGATGTCGGTAGCGGGCTACGCGCCGGCCCTGACGGACTGCGCCCGGTGCGGCGCCGAGGGACCGCACCGGGCCTTCTCCATCCCCGCCGGCGGCACGGTCTGCGCCGCCTGCCGCCCCTCGGCGGCCGCCTCACCCGCTCCCGCGGCGCTGGTCCTGAGGGTCGACCTGCTGACCGGCGACTGGGACGGCGCCGAGTCCGCAGACCCACGCACCCGCCGGGAAGCCAGCGGGCTGGTGTCGGCCCACCTGCAGTGGCACCTGGAGCGGGGGCTGCGCAGTCTGCCGCTGGTGGAGCGCGCATGAGGCGGCGTACGCCTGCGCCGCCAGCGCAGGTGCGTCCACCGACTCCCCATCCCTCGGGGGCGTTGCCCCCTGTGCTGCCGGCCGACCTCGTGCCCCGACACGTCGCCATCGTCATGGACGGCAACGGCCGCTGGGCCAAGGACCGCAACCTGCCACGGACCGCCGGCCACGAGGCGGGGGAGTCCTCCCTTTTCGACGTCGTCGAGGGAGCGATCGAGCTCGGCGTGGGCTGGGTCTCGGCGTACGCCTTCTCCACCGAGAACTGGAAGCGCTCGCCCGATGAGGTGCGCTTCCTGATGGGGTTCAACCGAGACGTCATCCGGCGGCGCCGCGACGAGATGCACGAGCTGGGCGTACGTGTGCGCTGGGCAGGTCGCCGTCCGAAGCTGTGGCGCTCGGTGATCCGAGAGCTCGAGCAGGCCGAGGAGCTCACCCGCGACAACACCGTCTGCACCTTGACGATGTGCGTCAACTACGGCGGCCGGGCCGAGATTGCTGACGCCGCAAGGCTGCTCGCGTTGGACGTCGCTGCGGGAAGGGTCGACGCCGACCGGGTCGACGAGCGGGTGCTGGCCCGCTATCTGTCCGACATGCCCGATGTCGACCTGTTCCTGCGCACCTCGGGCGAGCAGCGCACGTCGAACTTCCTGCTGTGGCAGTCCGCCTACGCCGAGATGGTCTTCCTCGACACCCTGTGGCCCGATGTCGACCGCCGTCATCTGTGGCGGGCCGTCGAGCTCTACGCCTCCCGTGACCGCCGCTACGGCGGGGCGCTGCCCAACGAGGTGGAGCTGCCATGACCGTCCCGCCCATGGACCCAGGAGGCCCGCCCATGCCCGCTGCCAGCAGCACGCTCACCTACGGTCTGCGCGAACTGGTGTGGGGCATGGAGAGCGAGCTGGCGGTCATCGGCAGCCTGGCGCGGCGCATCGACGAGCAGGTCGGCATCCTCAACGCCTTGCGCGGCGAGCTGGCCGAGCGGCTGTCCGGCTTGGACGAGCTGCACGCCGAGGCAAGCGGCCAGCCCCGTCTGGCGGAGTTCGTCGCCGCGTCTGCCGGGGTGGTCCTGCCCTCGTTGGACGAGGACTTCCCCGACCGGCTGTACGGCGCCTGAGCGCAGCAGAGGGGGGTCTTGCGGCCCCCCTCTGCTCCCGCTGGTGGTGCCGTCAGCCGCCGTAAATGCGGTCCGGGAAGTCCTCCTCGACCCGCGGCAGCTCCGGCTGGATGGAGGTGTCGAGGAACGCGCTCAGGTTGACGTCCTCGGCCGCAGCCCGCAGGTCGTCCAGGTGCAGCAGTCGCCGGGTGGCCTCGGCGCGCAGGTCGTTGAGAGCCTGCACGTGGGTGTCGATCTCGGCCGACAGCCCGTTGATCGCGACGACCTCGGTCTCGATGCCTCCGACGAGCTCGCGCAGTGCGGAGGCCAGGCTCCCCGCCGCGCTCGAGCTCGACGCGCTGCCCGACGAGCCCGCCGACGAGCCACGTGAGGACGAGGAGGTGCGCGCCGGGCGGCTGCTGCCGCGGCCGCTCTTGGCAGTGTTGCCGGCCCGCTTGCGCGCGGGCGAGCTCTTGGCAGGCTTGGCGCTCTGGGTCGGCGCGTCGGCCGTCTCGGTCGTGGCGGGAGTGCTGTCCGCGATGTCGCTCACTGTGTCCTCCGTGTCGTCGTCGGCATCGTGCCGGCGCGTGTGTCGGTGCGATCCTGGCACGTCCGCGCTCTCGCTCGGGGACCACCGGGGCGAGTCGTGGGTCTCAGGCCGACAGGCGCCCCAGGACGGCAGCCAGCAGCAGTCCGATCGTGGCCACCCGGACCACTCGCTGCACGCCCTGCACCACCGGCCAGGACAGGTAGGACAACCACCCGACCAGGGCCGCGAGCACCAGCAGGACAGGAACGCCGATCGCCGTCGGCGCAGCCAGGCCCACGACGAGCAGCAGGACCGACAGCACAGGGAGGGCGAAGGTCGGCTTGGTCGACAACCACACCAGCGCAGGTGCACTCGTGCGCTCGACGGCGCCGCGTCGACCGGGTGCGAGCTGCGGAGCGGTTGGCTGGCGCGCCGTTCGCGGTCGGCTGCGCGGCGCGGGACGCTTGCGGGACTTCGGCACGACCAGCTCCTGCGGTGTCGGGGGATCGCGTCTAGCGTGTCATCCGTGCTGGTCGTGACGCGGTTCGACGTACCCGAGGCAGAGGGCTCGGGATTCCTGTCCCGCGCTCAGGCGGCGCTGGCTGCCTTCGCCGCCCGACCCGGCTATGTCCGCGGTCGCATCTGTCGGGCCGCCGACGACCCGTCGCAGTGGCTGCTCACCACCGAGTGGACCGGGGTCGGTGCCTACCGTCGCAGCCTGGGCTCCTACGACGTCAAGGTCGACGCCGCACCGCTACTGTCGCTCGGTCGTGACGAGCCGTCGGCGTTCGAGATCCTGCACGCCGACGACAGCGCTGCGCAGGCGGTCGTGAATCCCAGTCGCCGGGCCCGCGACGCCGACGAGGTCGGGGTGGGATCCGCCTCAGGGCCGGCGGTGGGTGAGCCGTGAGGATCGCCCTGATCGGCGCGGCGCTGCTGGGGAGCCTGTCCGGCTGCGGCAGCTCTGACTCCACCTCGGGCGCTGACCCGGCGGCACCCTGCTCGTCGCTGCCATCGCCGGATTCGGCAGCCATCCTGCCGGACGGCTTCCCGGTCCTTGACGGGCAGGTTCTCTACGGTCCCGCCTCGCAGGGCGCGACGACGATCGTCTTCGGTCGCGTCGAGGGCGAGGACGTCGTCGCCCTGCGCGACGTTCTCGCTGCTCGCCTCGAGACCGCCGGCTACACCATCGACGGCACCGACCAGGAGGCCGTCGAGGCCGAGGCGCACTTCTCGGCGCCCCGCGAGGGCAGCATCAAGGTGCAGCAGCTCTGCGCCGGCGTGCTGTCGGTGCGCTACCGCCTGTCAGGCTGACAGGCCGGTGAGGACAGCGGCGATGGCGTCGGTGTCCTTGTAGGTCAGGCCGAGCTGGCTGGCGTGGTGGTAGCGCACGACCCCTGCTGCGTCGACGACCACCACCGCCCTCTTGGTGAGCGGTCCCAGGCCGCGCGCGCCGTACGCCGTGTGAACTCGCTTGTCGACGTCGGACAGCAGGGGGAACGTCAGGCCGCGTCTGGCCGCGAAGCGCTCGTGGCTGTCCAGGTCCTGGGTGGAGATGCCCCACAGCACGGCGCCAAGGTCGGTCAGCAACGACAGGTCGTCCTGGTAGCTGCACAGCTGCTTGGTGCAGACGGGCGTGTCGTCGCCGGGGTAGAACGCCAGCACCACCGGTGCGCCCTGCTGGGCAGCCAGGGTCAGCTCGCTCGCACCTGCACCGGTCCAGGCGGGCAGGGTGAAGTCGGGTGCGCGGTCGCCAGGTCTCATGACGTCAGTCTCATGGCTCCAGTCTGACGCACCGGTAGCCTGCGAGCCCACCCGCCGACCGCCAGCCGGACCGGAGCAGCCCTGTGAAGAACGACCGCATGGACACCATCGTCAGCCTCGCCAAGCGGCGTGGTCTGGTCTTTCCCGGCAGTGAGATCTACGGCGGACTGCGCGCGTCGTGGGACTACGGCCCGCTCGGTGTGGAACTGAAGAACAACGTCAAGCGGCAGTGGTGGAAGGCCGTCGTGCAGGGCCGTGACGACGTCGTCGGCCTGGACTCCTGCGTGATCCTGGCCCGCGAGGTGTGGGAGACGAGCGGTCACGTCCAGGCCTTCGTCGACCCGCTCGTCGAGTGCACCTCCTGCCACAAGCGCT
>JBBPYI010000041.1:0-16049 GCA_038200075.1 Mycobacteriales bacterium | reverse complement strand
GCTCGAGGAGCGGCTGCGCGGGACAGCCCAGCTGGCCTCCGAGCGGCACCGCCACCTGACGGCCGAGCTGCCCGAGCAGGGACGGCAGGGCCGCGATCCCGAGCAGACCGAGCGCGAGGCCGCGTCCGTGCGGGACCAGGAGGCGGCGCTGGCGGTGCAGCTCGAGGCCGACGGCGTACGCCTGCGGGACGCCGTCACCCGACGCACCGACGCCGAGGCCGCCCACAGCGCGGAGGACAGGGCGCTGGTCGTGGCCGTACGAGCCGTCGCCGACCGCCGCGAGGGCCTGGCCCGGCTGACCGGCCAGGTCGCAGCGCTGCGCTCCCGGGCCGCGGCAGCTGAGGCCGAGCTCGGCCGGATCGCGGCCGCGCTGGCCGAGGCGCACGCCCGCAGCGAGCGCGCCCAGGCCGACCTGGAGGCGCTGCAGGTCGAGGCCGGCGGGCTCGACGAGGGCGAGGTCGACCTGGATGAGCGGCACGAGCAGGCCGCTGCGGTCCTCTCCGAAGCGACCGCCCGGCTGGAAGAGCTCCGGGCTCAGGAGCGGGTGGCCGAGCGGGACCGGTCCACCTGGGCGGCCCGGCGCGACGCGCTGTCCTTGTCGCTGGCCCGTGACGGCTCCAGCGCGGTGCTGGCCGCCCAGCTGCCGGGCGTGCTCGGCACCGTCGCGGCGCTGGTCGACGTCGAGGCCGGGTGGGAGGCGGCGCTGGCCGCCGCGCTCGGAACGGTCGCCGACGCCGTCGCCGTCGCGACACCGGTCGATGCCGCCGCTGCCCTGGCCCGGCTCAAGTCCGACGACGCCGGGCGGGCCGGGCTGCTGGTGGGCGGTGCGGCGTACGCCCCGGATGGCGACTGGCCCTCCCTGCCCCCGGGCGCCCGATGGGCGCTGGACCTGGTTGCTGCGCCGGAGACGCTGCGCCCGGCGCTGGCCCGCGCACTGCGCCAGGTCGCCGTCGTGGGATCGCTGGAGGAGGCCAGCGCGCTGGTCGCGAACCAGCCGGGCGTACGCGCCGTCACCCGCGAGGGAGACCTGCTGGGCGCCGACTGGGCCGTCGGCGGGTCGGCGTCGGCGCCGTCGCTGCTGGAGGTGCAGGCCGCCGTCGACGAGGCCGCAGCCGCCCACGACGAGGCTCAGCAGCGCCAGGAGCGGCTGCGCTTCGAGGTCCAGGCCGCCCGCGCCGACCTGGAGGCAGCCGGCGTCGAGGTGGAGCAGGCGCTGACCTCGCTCAACGCCTCCGATGCGCAGATGGCCGCACTCGCAGAGCAGATCGGCCTGCTGGCCTCCGCGGTGCGGTCGGCGCAGGCGGAGGCGGGCCGGCTCGAGCAGTCCCGGGTGCGGGCCGAGACGGCGCACGACGCCGATCTGTCCGGGCTCGCTGAGCTCGAGACGCGACTGGCGGCAGCCGAGCAGGCCCCCGACGAGGGCGATCCGTCCACCGCACTGCGCGACTCCCTGGCCGCGCAGGCGACCGCGGCCCGGGCCGCCGAGGTCGAGGCGCGCCTGGCCGTGCGTACGGGTGAGGAACGGGCCCGCGCGCTGGCCGGCCGCGCCGAGGCGCTCGAGCGGGCCGCCCGGCAGGCGCGGGCCGCCCGCGAGCGGCTCGTCCGCGGCACCGCCCAGCGCAGCCGCGGGGCGGGCGTGGCCGCCGAGGTCGTACGCGTCGCGCAGCTGGCTCTCGAGCGCATTGCGGTGTCGCTGGTGGCGGCCGCGGGCGAGCGAGAGGCGGCGGCTGCTGCTCGTACCGTCACCGAGACCGAGCTGCAGGCCCTGCGCGCGCGCACGCGGGAGCTGACGGCCGAGCTTGAGCGCCTGACCGACGTGGTGCACCGCGACGAGGTGGCCCGGGCCGAGCAGCGGCTGCGGATCCAGGCGCTGGAGGAGCGGGCGCTGGCCGACTGGTCCGTGCCGGTCGAGCAGCTGCTCCAGGAGTACGGCCCGGCAGTGGCCGTCCCGGTGGTCCTGGAGGACGGCAGCGTGGACGACGAGGCCGAGCCCACAGCCTACGACCGGATGGTGCAGGAGCGCCGGGCCGCGGCAGCCGAGCGGGCGCTGGCGCTGCTGGGCCGGGTCAACCCGCTGGCGCTGGAGGAGTACGAGGCGCTCCAGGAGCGCTCGGCCTTCCTGTCCACCCAGCTCGAGGATCTCAAGGCCACCCGACGAGACCTGCTGGACATTGTCGCCGGCGTCGACGAGCGCATCCACGAGGTCTTCGCCAGCGCCTTCGCCGACACCGCGCGCGAATTCGTGCACGTCTTCGCGACGCTGTTCCCCGGCGGCGAGGGCAAGCTCATGCTGACCGAGCCCGACGACCTGCTCGCGACCGGCATCGAGGTGCTGGCCCGGCCGGCCGGCAAGAAGGTGTCGCGGCTGTCGCTGCTGTCCGGCGGTGAGCGGTCGTTGACCGCGATCGCCTTCCTCGTCGCGCTGTTCCGGGCCCGGCCGTCGCCGTTCTACGTCATGGACGAGGTCGAGGCCGCGCTGGACGACCGCAACCTCGGCCGACTGCTCGAGCTGCTCGAGGGCCTGCGGGAAACCTCACAGCTCATCGTGATCACCCACCAGAAGCGCACGATGGAGATCGCCGACGCGCTCTACGGCGTGACCATGCGCGGGGATGGGATCTCGGCGGTCGTCAGCCAGCGGCTGCGGGAGCGCACGGCCGGCTGAGGGACGCGTACGCGCTAGTGGATCTGGTGTCGCCGGCGCAGGGCGGCGGCGCAGAGCAGGAGCGCGGCCAGCACCGCCCACGGCAGGCCGGACGGAAGACCGGTCGCGGCCAGCACGCCGGAACCAGGGCCGATCGTCGTGGGAGCGGCTGCCGGGGGAGCCGCTGCCGGCGGCGCCGCGAGCGGGAGAGCAGCCACCGTCACCGGGCTGCCGGCCGCACCGGTCGGCACGGGGGAGGTGCCGTTCAGCGCCGCTTTCGCCGCACCCGTCAGGCGCAGGGAGTAGAAGCCGCTGTTGCCGTCGGTGTACCAGATCTCGTCGCGGTCGGCAGCGAAGGCAGGGGCGCTCATCGCGAAGGCGCCGTTCTTGACGAAGTCGACGCCCGGCAGCACCGGAGCGTTGTAGTAGCCGACCTCGACCGGCTTGACGGGGTTGCGGATGTCGAAGATGCGCAGGCCCGACACGATCATGCTGCAGGCCACGATGTTGGGCTCCTCGCGGCGGGGCACCGCGCAGTAGTGCCCGGCGTAGCCCTGCACCGGGCTCGAGGCGCCGGGGTCGGAGGCCTGGGGCCCGGCGCGGTTCTCCGGCTGGTGGACCGCCAGGCGCATGTTGGAGATCACGACCGGCTTGGCGTCGTCGTTGATGTCGATGATCCGGGCGGCGCCGACCTGGGTGTTGCTCGCCATCGGTCCGCGGGTGGTGCTGGAGGTGTACTCGTCGACCTCGATGAGGTACTTACGGCCGGCGATGGTCACCGGGTCGGTATTCTGCGGGATGCTGACCTCGGGCCAGGTCAGGTGGCTGATGATCGGCAGCTGGGGGTTGGGCGTACGCGCCTGGATCTGGCTGCTGTCGAAGACCGTCAGGCCGGGGCTGCCGATGTCGGCGGCGTAGAGCCGGTTGCCGTCGTCAGACAGGCTCATGCCGTGGATGGTGTAGTCCGCGGTCGTGAACAGGATGCGGGGCAGTGCCGGGTTGGTGACGTCGAGCGCGGTGAGCGTCTTGCCGGTCGTGCCGCTGACGTAGAAGGTGTTGCCGTCGGGGGCGAAGCCGCTCTCGTGGCCGAAGATCCCGAACGGTGTCGAGGACTTCAGGACCGGCTTGAGGCAGTCCTGGGACACGTCGTAAATGTCGACGACACCCGGGTTGGTCGTCGGGTATCCCATGTCGGCCGCCAGCAGGCCGCGTGCGGCGTTGAGGCGCAGTGACTCGTGCGGCGAGAGCATCGCCGGGGTCGACAGCGTCCCGACCCGCTTCGGGTTGGCCGGGTCGGACATGTCCAGGACGTACACGCCCGGTCCGCCCTCGGTGGCGTTGGTGACGGTGTCCTTGGGGAACAGCAGCGTCGAGTCGAAGTAGCCGCACTCCTGGCCCTTGGCGTCGACGGAGCGATGGGTCTGGAAGCCGCCGGTCGCGCCGAGCCGGCCGAGCGTGGTGGTGTTGCACCGGAAGCCCTCGGCTGCCGCGCCGCTGTCGACGTCAGCCGCGCTCACCCGGCCCTGCTCGCCCGTCTCCGAGATGCCACCCGGCGCGCAGGGCGCCTGCGGGATGGGCCCGGCGTACAGCACGGGGGCGGGGCTCTGCGCCTGCGCGACCGCGCCGGCGCCGACAGCCAGGGACATCAGTGCAGCAAGCACGAGCAGCAGGGGCAGGCCGGGTCGGGTGGTCGGGCTCATGGGCTGGCTCCTGGCGCTGACGGGGCCGGGCCGAGCGGCCGGACAACGCATCGTTGCACGGACGATGCAGCCACAGTGCCCGCCGCACGCCGACTGGTCCACGGCGCATGCCGCGTCGTACGCCCGGCTGGGCCTGCCCTGAGCAGCGCGACGGCGCTGTGGATCACCCGGGGTGGGGGTGGGGAGCGGTCCGCGCTGGTAGACAACCCGTGTGCTGGAACTGATCGGCCTGCTGGTCGCCGTCCTCGTCGTCACGGTCGTCGCCGTCCTCGCGCTGGTGAGCGGGCGTGGGCGGACCAAGACGCCCCCGCCGCGGCCGGGGGTGGACTACCGACCGGGTACGGGCGACGACGCGGAGATCCCCCGCGACACGCCCCTGCGGTCGGTGGACGTCGTCGACCTGCCGCTGCTGCCCGGCGTCGAGACCGTCGGCCCGGTCCTGGACGTGCCGGACCCGAGCGCCGGCCGGCTCACCCGCCTGCGGGCCCGCCTGGCCCGCTCGCAGACCACGCTGGGCCGCGGGCTGTTCGCGCTGCTGAGCCGCGACGTGCTCGACGAGGACACCTGGGAGGAGGTCGAGGACACCCTGCTCGGCGCCGACATGGGGGTGGCGGCGACCACTGAGCTGGTGAGCCGGCTGCGGACCCGGGTGCGGGTGGACGGCGTACGCACCGTGGCAGAGCTTCGGCCGCTGCTGCGCGAGGAGCTCGTGCGGGCGATCGGCTCCGACGTCGACCGCACCCTGCGCACCCTGCCGCACGAGGACGGCACCCCGGCGGTCGTGCTTGTCGTCGGCGTTAACGGCACCGGCAAGACGACCACCTGCGGCAAGCTCGCCCGGGTCCTGGTCGCCGACGGCCGGTCGGTCGTGCTCGGCGCGGCCGACACCTTCCGCGCCGCGGCCGCCGACCAGCTGCAGACCTGGGGGGACCGGGTCGGCGCCAGCACCGTGCGCGGACCCGAGGGTGGGGACCCGGCGTCGGTCGCCTTCGAGGCCGTGGCCCGCGGTCGGGCCGACGGCGTCGACACCGTGCTCATCGACACCGCCGGTCGCCTGCACACCAAGACCGGTCTGATGGACGAGCTCGGCAAGGTCAAGCGGGTCATCGAGAAGCACGGTCCTGTTGACGAGACGCTGCTGGTGCTGGACGCCACCACCGGGCAGAACGGCGTCGTGCAGGCGCGCGTGTTCACCGAGGCCGTCACGGTCACCGGCATCGTGCTCACCAAGCTCGACGGCACCGCCAAGGGCGGCATCGTCATCGCCGTGCAGCGCGAGCTCGGCATCCCGGTCAAGCTCATCGGCCTGGGCGAGGGCCCGGACGACCTGGCGCCGTTCGAGGCCGAGGCCTTCGCCGACGCGCTGCTCGGCGACGAGGTCGCGCTGTAGGTGCGCCGGCCCCGGCTGCAGGAAGCCCTGGACGACGCCGCCCACGTCGGGCTCGCCGTCGGACTGGCGCTGTCCGACGGCAACGAGATCCACCTGCGCGGCGCCGGGGTCAGCGCCGACACCGCCTTCGCCTGGGGGGCAGTCGGCGCGACGCTGACCGGAGTCCTGGCCGAGCTGCTCGCGCTGGACTCGACCAGCCACGACCCTGACCTCGCGCCGGACGAGCAGGCCCTAATCCGCCGCCACATCGCAGACCCGCTCGGACTGGTGCTCGCGCCGGCGACGACGGCCCACGACAGGAAGGGCCGACCGGTGCCGGTGCCCGGGGGGTGCAGCGGCTCGGTCCGCGACCTGCTGCAGTGGGTCCGGGCCGTCGGTGGTGAGGCGCCCGAGCCGGTCGCGACAGCGCTGACGCGCTCGTGTGCCCCCCGGACCCGGGACCGGCTGGCTGAGCGGGGGCTGGGCTGGTCGCTTTCGGTGCCAGGTGGTCCCGCTGGGCTCAGGGCGCCGCGCCCTGGCGAGACGGCATGGGTCTGGGCCGAGGGGCTGACCGCGGGCTCATCGGCCTTCGTCGCCCACGACCCCGTCACCGGCCGCGGGGTCGCCGTCCTCAGCAGCAGCGCCCGGTCGGTCACGCCCCTCGGGGTGGAGCTGCTGCGCCGCTGACCGCGCCTGCCGGGAGCCAGGACATCCACCGGAGCGGCGCAGGACGGCCGGGCTCGGGCTGCACACTCAGGACGCCACCACCCCGACCTGCGCCGCCAGCAGCTGGAGGTCCAGGCTCCCGAAGGTGAGCGCTAGGAAGCAGGCGCCGGCGGCTTGCGGTGGACCGCGACGCACCACTCGGCGTTGTCGGTCCAGGCGTCACCCGTCCAGGTGGTGTGCCGCACGACCGGCTCGAGCCCGGCGGCGGTGCACCAGACGTCGTAGTCGGCGACCGGCAGGACCGGCCGGCCGTCGTCCTCGGCCCGCTCGGTGCGCCAGCCGCTGACGAGCAGGGCGCCCGGCCGCAACGACGCGGCGAGTCGTTGCAGCACCGAGGGTCCGGTGCCCTCGGCCAGGAAGACCATGACGTTGCCCGCCGCGACCGCCAGGTCGTAGGCCTCGACGTCTGCCAGCGCGTCGAGATCGGCCAGCCACCACTCGGCGCCGGGGACATCCGGCGCCTCGGCCAGCATGGAGGCGTCGCTGTCGACGCCGACAACCCGGTAGCCACGGCGGGCGAGCTCGGCGCCGACCCGGCCGGTGCCGCACCCGGCGTCGAGCACCTCGGCGCCTGGCGGGATGAGCGCCGCGATGTAGGCCGCCTCGCCGTGCACGTCGACGCCGGCGGCGGCCAGCTCCCGGAACGCCTCGTCGTAGGAGGACCCGCGGGTCCCGCCCGTCTCCTGCAGCCAACGACTCATGGTCGGAGCCTAGGAGAGTTCATCGGCGCGAAACACGGGCTGTCTCGCGCACGAAACACGCGCCCAGCAGTGTCGGCTGCGATCCCCCCGGAGCGACTCGCTCACGAGCAGCAGGAGAGACATGGACCCCGTCATCGATGGCGCGAACAACGCCTGGGTCATGGTCAGCGCCGCCTTGGTGCTTCTCATGACCCCCGGCCTGGCGTTCTTCTACGGCGGCATGAGCCGCAGCAAGAGCGTCCTGAACATGCTGATGATGAGCTTCAGCGCCCTCGGAGTCGTGAGCGTGCTGTGGGTCATCTACGGCTACGCGATCGCGTTCGGCAGCAGCAAGGGCGGCATCCTGGGCTTCAGCTCGGGACTGATCGGGCTGCGCGACATCGTCGCGGGAGCCGGCAACAACGCCGAGGGCGGGGTCGTCACGACCTTCGGGCTGCCCGACCTGACGTTCTCCGGCTTCCAGATGATGTTCGCGATCATCACCGTCGCCCTCATCAGCGGTGCGGTCGCCGACCGCATGAAGTTCGGGTCGTGGATCGCCTTCACGGTGGTGTGGAGCACGGTCGTCTACTTCCCCGTCGCCCACTGGGTCTTCGGCTTCGGCGTCGTGAGCCCCGACGGCACCGGCGGCGGGGCAGGCGCCTCGGCGGGCCTGTTCGAAGCCGACACCGGCGGCTGGATCGTCAACCGGCTCGGCGCGCTGGACTTCGCAGGTGGCACGGCGGTGCACATCAACGCCGGCGCCGCGGCGCTC
Organism: Mycobacteriales bacterium; assembly: GCA_038200075.1. Lineage (GTDB taxonomy): Bacteria > Actinomycetota > Actinomycetes > Mycobacteriales > SCTD01 > SCTD01. The sequence goes on along the minus strand of JBBPYI010000041.1, from coordinate 8,155 downwards.
GCGCTCATCCTGGTGCTCGGCAAGCGCAGGGGCTTCGGCAAGGAGGCCATGCGGCCGCACAACCTCCCGCTGGTCATGCTCGGCTCCGGTCTGCTGTGGTTCGGGTGGTTCGGCTTCAACGCGGGCTCGGCCCTGGCCGCCAACGGCATCGCGGCGCTGGCGCTGGTCAACACCCAGGTCGCCACGGCCGCCGCACTGCTGGCCTGGATCGGCACCGAGCGGCTGCGCGACGGTCACGCCACCACCTTGGGCGCCGCCTCGGGCGCCGTCGCCGGTCTGGTCGCCATCACGCCCGCCTGCGCCTTCGTCAACCCGCTCGGCGCGATTGCGATCGGGCTGGTGGCCGGCGGGGCCTGCGCCCTGGCGGTCACCTTCAAGCACCGGCTGGGCTACGACGACGCGCTCGACGTCGTCGGCGTGCACCTGGTCGGCGGGCTCATCGGCACGCTCATGATCGGCGTCGTGGCTGACAGTGAGTTCGCCGCCGGTTACAGCAGCATCATCGACGGCGGCAGCCCCACGCTGCTGGGAAAGCAGGCCATCGCAGCCGGCACCGTCACGGCGTTCTCCTTCGTCGCCACGGTCGTCATCGCGCTGCTCATCAAGTCCACGATGGGTCTGCGCGTCACCGAGCAGGAGGAGATCACCGGCATCGACACGATGGTCCACGCGGAGTCGGCGTACGAGCTGACCGGCGGCATCGGCGCCAGCAGCACCAACCCCGGCGCGGTCCGGCCGGCCACCACGGCGGTGTCCTCGTGAGGCTGGTGACGGGCATCGTCAAGCCGTTCAAGCTCGACGACGTCAAGACCGCGCTGGAGGGCATCGGCGTGCAGGGCATGACCGTGTCGGAGGTGCAGGGCTTCGGCCGCCAGCGCGGCCACACCGAGGTCTACCGCGGGGCGGAGTACACCGTGGCGTTCGTGCCGAAGGTCCGCATCGAGGTGCTGGTCGACGACGCCGACGCGACCCGGGTCGTCGATGCGATCGTCGCCGCGGCCGGCACCGGCTCGATCGGCGACGGCAAGGTCTGGTCGACCCCGGTCGACGAGGTCGTCCGGGTGCGCACCGGGGAGCGCGGGGCCGAGGCGCTGTAGGGCGTACGGCCGGGCCGGACGTCGTCGGCCCGGCCGTTCACCTGCCTGAAACACGACCGACACGATCCCGACGCTGCGGTGCAACAGGGTGCCGCCGTGCCCCCTGACTCCGGCGACACCGCCTTCCTGCTGCTGTGCACCGCGCTGGTCCTGCTGATGACCCCCGGGCTCGCCCTGTTCTACGCGGGCATGGTCCGGGCCAAGAGCAGCCTGGCGATGCTCATGCAGGTCTTCACCTGCCTCGCGGTCGTGAGCGTCGCCTGGCTCCTGCTGGGCTACTCGCTGGCGTTCGGTGACGACATCGGCGCGGGCCTGCTGGGTGACCTGCGCTTCGCCGGCGGCCTTCAGCTGTCCGACCCGGTGCCAGGCCTGGACCTGACCGTGCCCCCGGTGCTGTTCGCCACCTTCCAGATGATGTTCGCCGTGCTCACGGTGGCGTTGATCGCCGGGGCCGTCGCCGACCGCGTCCGCTACGGCGCCTTCGTCGCCTTCGCCTCGCTGTGGGCGGTGCTCGTCTACGCCCCGCTCGCCCACTGGGTCTTCTCTCCCAGCGGGTGGATGGCGCGGTTCGGCGTCCTGGACTTCGCCGGCGGCCTGGTGGTGGAGATCAGCTCCGGCGCTGCCGCGCTCGCGGTCGCCATGGTCGTGGGCCGGCGGGTCGGCTGGCCGCGTGAGGCGATGCCACCCCACAACCTGCCGCTGACGATGCTGGGTGCGGGGCTGCTGTGGTTCGGCTGGTTCGGCTTCAACGCCGGCTCGGCGCTGGCCGCCAACGGGCTGGCCGCCCAGGCACTGCTCAACACCCACCTGGCCGGCGTCGGGGGGCTCATCGCCTGGGTGGGGCTGGAGCGGCTCAGGACCGGGTCGGCGACCTCGCTCGGGGCCGTGTCGGGAGCCGTTGCCGGCCTGGTCGCGATCACCCCGGCCTGCGGCTTCCTGGAGGCCGGACCGTCGCTGCTGCTGGGCCTGGTCGCAGGTGGCTGCTCGCTGTACGCGGTGCAGCTCAAGCACCGGATGTCAGTCGATGACGCACTCGACGTCGTCGGCGTGCACTACGTCGGCGGCGTCGTCGGGGTGCTGTTCGTGGGGCTGCTGGCCTCGTCGTCGGTCAATGAGGCCGTCAGCGACCAGGGGTTGCTGCTGGGGGGCGGCCCCGCGCAGCTCGGCCGCCAGGCGGTGGCCGTGCTCGCCGCGACGGCCTTCTCCTTCTGCGTCTCCTGGCTGCTGGCCAAGGCCATCGACGGGGTGCTGCCGTGGCGGGTGTCGCAGGAGGAGGAGCAGGTCGGGCTGGACCAGTCCTCGCATGCCGAGACGGCGTACGACCTCGGCTCGGTGCGCTCGCTGGGCCGGATGTGAGCCGGCCTGTGGTGGGGTGGGGCGCATGAGACTCGTGACTGCGGTCATCAAGCCGTTCAAGCTCGATGACGTCAAGACCGCGCTGGAGGCCTTCGGCGTGCAGGGCATGACCGTGTCGGAGGTGCAGGGCTTCGGTCGCCAGCGCGGCCACACCGAGGTCTACCGCGGGGCGGAGTACACCGTGGCGTTCGTGCCGAAGGTGCGCATCGAGGTGCTGGTCGAGGACAGCGACGCCGCTCTCATCGTCGACGCCGTCGTGGCGGCGGCGAGCACCGGCGCGATCGGCGACGGCAAGGTCTGGACCACCCCGGTCGACGAGGTCGTGCGCGTGCGCACGGGCGAGCGCGGCGCCGAAGCGCTGTAGTCGCGTGAAGGACGACCGGGCCACCCTGCTGGCCTCCCACCTCACCGGCGCCGCACTGCGACGCGGGCTGGTCAAGCTCTACGACACCTGGCTGGCCGGCCTGTTCGGCGACCCCGGTCGGGGCGTGGCGCTGGTCGCGGTCGGCGGGCTGGGGCGGCGCGAGCCGGCGCCGGGCTCGGACCTGGACCTGGTGCTGGTGCACGATCCCGCCCGGGAGGTCGGAGCGCTGGCGGAGGCGCTCTGGTACCCGGTCTGGGACAGCGGAGTCGGGCTGGACCACTCGGTCCGCACCGTGCAGGAGGCGGTCGGGGTCGCCGCCGACGACCTCAAAGCCGCGCTCGGGCTGCTCGACGCCCGCCACCTGGCAGGAGACGCCGCGCTGTCGGCAGAGCTGCTGAGCCGGGCTCGTGAGGCCTGGCGCACCGGCGCGGGCAAGCGGCTGCCGGAGCTGCGGGCGGCCGTGCTGGACCGGGCCCGTACCGACGGGGAGGTCGCCTTCCTGCTCGAGCCTGACCTCAAGAGCGCCCGCGGCGGGCTGCGCGACGTGCACGCGCTGCAGGCGCTCGCGGCCGCCCAGGTCATCGACGTACCCGCCGAGCCGGTGCGCGCTGCCCACGAGCTGCTGCTGGATGTGCGGGGCGAGCTGCACCGGCGTACGGCCGGCAGCGGACGCCGCGTCGTCGACCGGCTGCTGCTGCAGGAGCAGGACGCCGTCGCCGACGCGTTGGGCCTCGCGACCGCCGATGAGCTGATGGCGGCGGTGTCGGGGGCGGGACGCACGATCGCCTACGCCTCGGACGCGGCCTGGCGACGGGTCCGCCCGGCGCCGGCACGTCGCCGGGTCTTCGGGCGAAGGCCAGAGCCGAGCACCCGCCGGCCGCTCGCCGACGACGTGGTCGAGCAGGACGGCGAGGTCGTGCTCGCCCGCGACGCCGACCCGGCGAAGGACGCGCTGCTGGTGCTGCGGGTCGCTGCCGCAGCCGCTCGGGCCGGCCTGACGATCGCCCCGCACACGCTGGTCCGGCTGCTGGACTGCCCGCCGCTGCCGCTGCCCTGGCCCGACACCGCGCGCGAGCTGCTGGTCGCTGTGCTGGCAGCCGGCCCGCCGGCCGTCCAGGTCCTCGAGGACCTGGACCAGGCGGGGCTGCTGGTGCCCCTGCTGCCGGAGTGGGAGTCGGTGCGCAGCAAGCCGCAGCGCAACAGCTATCACCGGTTCACCGTCGACCGGCACCTGGTGGAGGCGGCCGCGGAGGCGGCCGCGCTGACCCGGGAGGTCGCGCGCCCAGACCTGCTGCTGCTCGGTGCGCTCCTGCACGACATCGGCAAAGGGCTCCCCGGCGACCACACCGAGGTCGGGATGGTCGTCGTCGCCGAGCTCGCCCCCCGGCTCGGGCTGCCGGCGCACGACGTGGCCGTGCTGGTCTCGATGGTCGAGCACCACCTGCTGCTGCCCGACGTCGCGACCCGACGAGACCTGCAGGACCCGGCCACCGCCCGAGCGGTCGCCGAGGCGGTCGGCTCGGCCGAGGTGTTGGAGCTGCTGCACGCCCTGACCCGCGCCGACTCCGCGGCCACCGGGCCGGCCGCCTGGTCGAGCTGGAAGGCGGGGCTGATCGACGAGCTGGTCCGCCGTACCCGCGCGCTGCTGGCCGGGGCGGCCCCGCCACCCCCTGCACCGCTCGCCCCCTGGCAGGAGGAGCTGGTCGAGGCCGGCGGCTTCGAGCTGGCCGCCCGTGAGGACGAGGTCGCGGTCGTGGCCCCGGACCGGCCCGGTCTGCTCGGCCTCACGACCGGTGTCCTCGCGCTGCACCGGCTCGATGTGCGGTCGGCGTCGGTGTTCTCGCGCGGTTCGACCGCGGTCACGGTCTGCCGGGTGGCCCCCCGCTTCGGCGCGCTGCCCGACTGGGCGGTCGTCCGTGGTGATCTGCGGCGGGCGCTGGACGGCGAGCTCGCACTGCCGGCGCTGCTGGCGTCGCGGGAGGCGGCGTACGCCCTCCGTGCGGGACTGCCCGCGTCGCCGCCGGCGGTGCGGCTGCTCGACGACGTCTCCGACACCGCCACGGTGCTCGAGGTGCGGGCCCAGGACGGGCTGGGGGTGCTGCACCGGATCACCGGCGCGATCGCCGCCTGCGGTCTGGATGTGCGCAGCGCCCACATCAGCACGCTCGGCGCCGATGTCGTCGACGCGTTCTACGTCGTCGGTCCGGAAGGCGACAAGCTCACCGACCCCGTCCTGCGGGGCCTGGCGCACGACACCGTGCTGGCCGCGTTGAGCTGACTGCGGGTCAGCCGGCGCTGACCTGCAGGGGCGTCGGCAGCTCCACGCGTAGCGTGCGCCCGACTCCGAGGACGGACGCGGCGATGCCGATGGAGGTGAGGTCCAGGGCCTGAGGTGTTCCCTCGCGGGTCAGGTGCACGACGACCAGCCGCTGCTGGCTCGGCCACAGTACGAACGGGGCAAAGGTCGGCTCCTCAGGAACCCCGCCGCCGGGACCACCACGACCCAGGCGCACGGCGTACGGCCCGAGCCGCCCCTGGCCGGCCCCCTCGACCCGGATCGGGAGCAGGCCGGTGTTGCGCACGTCGACCGCGAGCGAGAGCTCGCCGGCCGCGCCGCTGACCACGCGTACGCCCCCCGTCTCGGTGCCCGGCAGCAGCACGGTCTCCCCGACCCGCAGCCGGGCCGTCGCGAGCAGCAGGAGCAGCACACCCACGCCGGCCAGCAGCACGAGCAGGATGCGGGGGAGCAGGCGGGTCGGCACGCCGTCATCCTCCCGCGCCTGCCCGGGCGCCGCCCACTCAGGCCGTTGCCGTCACCCCGGCGGGGCGAGGAAGGCGCATCGGGGACCGGCGGCCCGAGTCAGCCTGGCATCGAGGGTGGCCGCATCAGCGCGGATGGCCGCTCACGGACTGACACCCGGCCCGCGGCTAGGCTGACGCACACCGATCCCCGAGCTGCTGAGGCCTGATGTTCGACACGCTGTCCGACCGGCTCGACAAGGTCTTCACCTCGCTGCGCGGCAAGGGTCGGCTGTCCGAGGCCGACATCGACGCCACCGCCCGAGAGATCCGCATCGCGCTGCTCGAGGCCGACGTGGCGCTGCCGGTGGTCAAGGCCTTCATCGGCGCGGTCAAGGAGCGGGCCCGCAGCGCTGAGGTCAGCGGCGCGCTCAACCCGGCCCAGCAGGTCGTCAAGATCGTCAACGAGGAGCTCCTCGGGATCCACCGCGGCGAGACGCGGTAGATGCGCCTGGCCAATACCGCGCACACGGTCGTCATGCTGGCCGGCCTGCAGGGCGCCGGCAAGACCACGCTGGCCGGCAAGCTCGCCAAGCACCTCAAGGCGCAGGGCCACGCGCCGCTGCTCGTGGCCTGCGACCTGCAGCGTCCCAACGCCGTGCAGCAGCTGCAGGTCGTCGGCGGTCAGGCGGGTGTGGACGTCTACGCTCCGCACCCCGGCGCAGCCGGCAGTGGGGGACAGCCGGGGTCCGAGGTCGGCGATCCTGTCCAGGTCGCGCGGGCGTCGCTCGAGCACGCCCGCCGGATGAACTTCGACGTCGTGATCGTCGACACCGCCGGACGACTGGGCATCGACGCCGAGCTGATGCAGCAGGCGGCCGACATCCGCGACGCCGTGCAGCCCGACGAGGTGCTGTTCGTCGTCGACGCGATGATCGGCCAGGACGCCGTCGTCACCGCGCAGGCCTTCCAGGACGGCGTCGGCTTCACCGGCGTCGTGCTGACCAAGCTCGACGGCGACGCCCGCGGTGGCGCCGCGCTGTCGGTGCGGCACCTGACCGGCACGCCCATCCTCTACGCCTCGACCGGTGAGAAGCTCGGCGACTTCGACGTCTTCCACCCCGAGCGGATGGCCTCGCGCATCCTCGGCATGGGCGACGTGCTCACCCTCATCGAGCAGGCCGAGAAGTCCTTCGACCAGGACACCGCCGAGCGCATGGCCGGCAAGATGATGGAGGGCAAGGACTTCGACCTCGAGGACTTCCTCGAGCAGATGGTCCAGGTCAAGAAGATGGGCTCGCTGACCTCCCTGATCGGGATGCTCCCGGGCATGGGCCAGATGAAGGAGGCCCTCGCGCAGGTCGACGACAAGGACATCGACCGCATCGCGGCGATCATCCGGTCGATGACCCCGCAGGAGCGCCGCGACCCGAAGCTCCTCAACGGCTCGCGCCGCCTGCGGATCGCCAAGGGCTCCGGGGTCACGGTCACCGAGGTGAACAACCTCGTGGACCGGTTCTACGACGCGCAGAAGATGATGAAGCAGATGGGCGGCATGGCGGGCCTGGCCGGGATGCCCGGCATGGGCCGCAAGGCCAAGCGCGGCCAGCAGCAGGGCGGCGGCAAGAAGGGCAAGAAGGGCCCGGGCCGCGCCGGCGGCGGACCGAGCAAGGCCAAGGCGCCGCCGTCCGGTCAGCCGCAGCTCCCCCCGGGGATGCCCCAGCTGCCGCAGGGTCTGCCCCAGGGCTTCCAGCTCCCGCCCGGCTTTCCGCCGGCCCCCGGCGGAGGCAACGGTCCCGACCCGTTCGGGCTGCGCCGACCGCGCTAGCGGGCAGCGGTCGCGCCGCTCGTCCTGTGACGCGTCACAGGACCGCCGTCGCGACTACGGACGGCGTCCAGCAGGGCTCGCCGCCGGCTCCGCCGACATCTGTGGGCAACTCCTGCCCCGTCCGGGTGGGCCGAGCTGAGGGCGTGCCCATGAAGCGACTGCTGGCCGGCGTGGCGACCGTAGGACTGCTGGGTGCCGTCGTACCCGCCGCGGCCGCAAGCGTGCTGGACTCCGGGCCGAGCGTGCCCAGTGCCCCGACGCTGACCGGTCCGCGCGAGAGCGCCCCCGTCGTGCTGAGCGGCAAGCAGCTGCCGGCCCTGTCGGCGCCGGCTCCGATGCCGGTGCGCGCCCTCTACACCGACACCGAGGACCGCGCGCAGGTCATCCCGCCGGACTCGAGCACCGACGGCGCGAACGTCCCGACCGACTCGCTCGCGGTCTTCGCCTACCGCGACGGCGCCTTCGTCGAGGTGCCGAGCCAGGCCGACGAGCGCTTCTGGCGCTTCCTGTCCAACCCGGGCGGGGAGAGCGGCGCGACCTCCGGCTTCGACGCCGAGCTCGGCTACGTGTTCGACACCGAGGGCTACCGGCGTACGGCGGGCCGGTGCTACGCGAGCTTCCCCGCGGGCGAGCCGATCAGCACCCCCGACTCCGTGCCGGGCTTCGACGACGACGACGAGCTGGTCTTCATGGCCCGTGACGCCGGGGCGCAGGCCCCGCCGGCCGCGACGCCGGTGACCGGCCGCGCGGCGTACGAGATCGCCCTCACCG
>JBBPYI010000040.1:0-3846 GCA_038200075.1 Mycobacteriales bacterium | reverse complement strand
CGGGTCTGCTTCGTCCAGCAGCCCAGCGTCGGCACGGACGGCATCGAGCTCGAGAGCTTCGCGGCTGCAGGCGTTCCCGTCTCCAACTGCGCCGCGTTCAACACGACCAGCGTCGCCGAGTGGTGCCTGTCGGCGACCCTGTCGCTGCTGCGCCACACGGTGCAGGCCGACACGGCCGTACGCCGTGGTGACTGGCCGCAGACCACCCTCGGTGGCCGGGAGCTCGCCGGGATGCGGGTCGGGGTCATCGGCATGGGCGCCATCGGCCGCCGGGCTGCCGAGCTCTACGCGGCGTTCGGCTGCGAGGTGTCCTACTGGTCGCGCAGCCGCCATGACGACGCACCGGCGAGCTATCTCGACCTCGACGAGCTGCTGGCCACCAGCGACGTGGTCGTGCTGGTGATCGCTCTTGGACCACTGACGCTGCGGCTGCTGTCGGCGCAGCGGCTGGCGCAGATGAAGCCAGGCGCGCTGCTGGTCAACGGCGCGCGTGGGGATGTCGTCGACGAGGCGGCCCTTGCGGCGTCGCTGGCGTCCGGCCACCTGGGCGGCGCCGCGCTCGACGTCTTCACCGCCGAGCCGCTGCCGGGCAGCTCCCCGCTGCGCGATCAGGCGAACGTGCTGTTGAGCCCCCACCTGGCCGGTTCGACCAGCCAGTCGGCGATGCGGCTGTTCGGCCAGACCAAGGCCAACCTGGCCAGGGTGCTGGCGGGAGAGCCGGTCGTCGACGTCGTCAACGGGGTGGACCCGCAGGTGCGACGCCGGCTCTGAGCCCTGGCGCGTCCGGGCTGACAGGTCAGCGTCGACACGGCAGGATCGCAGCGTGTCCCGCGAGCCCGTCCAGGTCGTCGCCCACCGTGGCTCGTCGGCCTCGGCGGCCGAGCACACCCTGGCCGCCTACGAGCTCGCGCTGACCGAGGGCGCCGACAGCCTGGAGTGCGACGTACGCCTGACCCGCGACGGGGTGCTGGTGTGCGTGCACGACCGGCGCATCGACCGGGTCTCCGACGGCCGCGGCGTCCTGTCGACGCTGGAGCTGGCCGATCTGGCCGATCTGGACTTCACGTCCTGGAAGGCGGGGCAGAGCGACCCGCTGCTGGAGGCAGCCTGGCAGGAGGTCGACCAGGACCCTGAGCGACGCAGTGTGCTCACCCTGGAACGCCTGCTGCAGCTCGCGGTGGACAACCGCAGTCCCGCAGGGCGGCCGGTGCAGCTGCACATCGAGACCAAGCACCCGACCCGCTATGGCGGGCTGGTCGAGCTGGCGCTGGTCGAGCTGCTCGCGAAGTACGGCCTGGCCGAGCCCCTGACCCGCTCAGTGTCGCAGGTGACGGTCATGAGCTACGCCTCGACCTCCCTGCGCCGGATCCACACGATGGCGCCGGTGCTCCCGACCGTCTACCTCATGGACCGGGTTCCGGTGCGCTACCGCGACGGCCGCCTGCCGGCTCAGGTGCGGACGGCCGGCGTGTCGCTGAAGGTCCTGCAGACCCACCCCCGCTACGTCGGCCGCGTGCACGACCACGGCGGGCGGGTCGCCTGCTTCACCGTCGACGAGCCGACCGACATCGACTACGTCCTAGGGCTCGGCGTCGACGTCATCATCAGCAACCAGCCCGCCCGCGTACGCCGTCAGCTCGTGCGCCGCGCCAGCGCCTGACCGAGCCGGGTCCCGGACAGCCACGCAGCCTCGACCTTGGACGCGCCCCAGCCGTCACCGCACAGCCCCACCATTGCGGGTCCGAGGTGGAACAGCTCGTCGCGCGGTCCGGCCGGCTTGGCGTGGGTCCAGCGCTGCACCCTGGTCCAGGCCGGCTCGCCGACCCCCATCACCTCGCGCACCGCCGCGGCCAGAGCGGGACCGGCAGCGGCCGGGTCCTCGAGGTGCTGCTCGGCGAAGGCCGGCACGGAGTGCGCGACGAGCACGGGCGCGCCGTCACCCCGGCGGGCGCCGTCATCGGCGATCCATGACAGCACCGGGGAGTCGTTGACGAAGCAGCCGTCGAGGTGCCAGGTCCGGGAGCCGAAGCCGGCCGCCAGCGCCAGCACCGGCTCCCACGTCCGAGCAGCGATCGCGGCGTGCTCCGCGACCAGCTCGGGTGAGAGCACCTGCAGCGCCTGCGGTTCGGGCATGGCGAGCACCACCGCGTCGTACGCCTCGCCGTCCACCGTCGGCCCCGGCCCCACGACGGCGACCTGCGTCTCGGACACGACCGGCAGGTCGGTGAGCAGGTCCTCGACCAGGGACCTGAGCCCACCGGCGGCTCCGTAGCGCATCGGTCCGGTCTTGGGTTCGCCGAACCCGGCCGGCGTGGCGACGTGGAAGGTGTCGGTCCACTCCCGGGCCACACCGCGCGCCAGCCAGTCCTGGACGACGGCGACGAAGTCGGGTTCGCGCGCGGTGAGATAGGACGCCCCCAGATCGACGGGGCGACCGTCCAGGCGGCGGGACGCCATCCTGCCGCCGACCACCCGACCCCGGTCGAGCAGCCGCATGTCGATCCCGGCGGCGAGCAGGACCCGGGCGCAGGCCGCACCGGAGATGCCCGCGCCGACGATGGCGACGCGGAAGGGCGGGGAGGTCGGCATCGGTCGAGCATGCCCGCCGTACGCTTCGGCTGCCCGTTGAGCCGCCCGGCTCGCCCCGGTCCGAGGAGTCCCGCGATCAGCACCCGCCGCCGCCCGCCCGCGCGTCCCACCGGTGCGCCGTCACCGACCTCCGAGCCGGGCGCCGTCCCGGTCGTGGCCGGCCGCGAGCCGTGCCCGTGCGGGAGCGGCAAGCGCTACAAGGCCTGCCACGGCAAGGGCACGGGGGAGGACCGCCGGCTGGTCACCCGGCCGTTCCAGGGGCGCGTCGACGAGACGGAGTGGGTGGCGCTGCGCGAGGTCGTGCCGGCCGCGACGGCCCGGCTGGTCGTCAAGGACAGCGACCGCGACGTGACGCTGTCGACCGTGCTGCCGCTGGCATGGCCGGCGCTGGTGCGCGCGGACGGCCGGGTCTTCCTCGGCCTGCAGGTGCAGTCTCGCTCCGGCGACGTCAGCCGCGACCTGGGCCACGCACTGGAGGAGGCGCTCGCCGCGACACCAGGCAGCAGCGTCGTACCGACGGGCCTGCCAGGACCGGGCGCCCGGCTGCAGGACCTGCTCGCCGACGACCCGATCGAGGTCACCGTCCATGACGGGTTCGACTACTGGGTCGAGGGAGCCGCCGATCCCACCGGGGAGGTGGCGGCCTCGATGGAGCGCGCGAACGCCTCGGTCGTGCCGACGGTCCGGCTCTCGTCGGTGCCGTCGGCCTACTGGTGCCGGCTGGGCGAGAAGACCCATCTGCGGTGGGTGCTGCCCGAGGATGAGGAGCCGCTGCTCGTCGCGATGGCGCGTCTGGGCAGCAGCGGTCTGGCGCTCGGTCCTGACACCCGCTACGTCGGGATCTTTCGCGCGCACGGGCGGCTCGTGCCGGTGTGGGACCTGCCCCACGACCGCGAGGCGGCCGAGGTGGAGGAGCCGGCAGCGGCCCTGCGGTCCCGGCTCGACGAGGCACTGGCCTCGCCGCGGCCGCTCACCGGCGACGAGCGCCGCGCCCGCTCCGGCTTGCTGTCGCGTCAGCTCACCCTGCGCTGAGCCCCACAGGCGGTGCGCCCGGGGTGATCCAGCAGGACAGCTCCGCCGGACCCGGGGCGCGGGTAGCGACGTCGTCACACGCATCGACGTCAGCACCGCCTGGCGGGCGTGCCGGTGGGCCGGGTCGGGTGCTCCGCTCCGGCTGGGGCTGTGCTGTGGGGGTGGGGCTGGCTGACGTGGTGCGGGTCAGTCGCCCTGGGGTCGTCGATACCGCTGAGGGCGGCG
>JBBPYI010000039.1:0-7032 GCA_038200075.1 Mycobacteriales bacterium | reverse complement strand
TCGCGGTGGCCAGCGTCGCGCTGTTCGTCGGGCTGCGCACGATCCGCCAGCGCGACCTGGCCGATCGGCGCGAGCAGTGGTGGGAGCGCTTCCGGTGGGCCAGCGACCTCACCCTCGGCGCGGACCAGCAGGCGCGGGTCCTGGGCCTGGAGGTGCTCGATCTGCTCGTGACCAGCCGCCTGGCCGGTCCGGAGGAGCTCGAGGTGCTGGAGGCCGGCATGACGGCCGCGCTGGACCGGCGGCCCGACCTGCTGGACGACGGATGGGTGGCGGGGGACGATGAGGGGGACGACGGTGTCGACCAGCACGCGTGAAGGAGGGTCCGTGGCCGAGCAGCAGTGGGCCGAGCGCAGCGACTACAGCCCGCTCGCCTGGCGCAACCATGTCAAGGCCGCCCGCATCAAGGTCAAGATCGACGGTCGGCTCGGACGGTCGACCCCGGAGTGGGTCCGCGACCTGGCCGCCGAGCCGCTGCCCGAGCTCGAGCGCCCCGTCAAGCGCCGCGGGGCAGCCTGAGCGGGTTCGCCGCGTCCATGGTCACGAGGTGAGTCTGCGGGCGGGCCGCGGCAGGGCTCAGACGTACGGCGTGGCGCGCAGCCACGGGTCGTCCAGGGCCGGGTCGCGCAGGACCACCTCGGCGCGGCCGCCCTCGGGGACGAGCGCGAGCTCGTCGGCCGTCACCAGCAGCGGACGCAGGAAGCCCCGCTCGGCGGCGGGTGTCGCGGCTGCTGCCGCCGGCCCGAACGCAGGATCGATCATGGCCAGTCGGGTCCAGCCGCGCCGCCGCATCGGTACGACCGCTGCCCCGAGCCCGCCGGCCTCGGCCGCCAGCGCAGCCCGCAGCGACCGCGAGCCGAGCAGCGTCACCGCGTCGCAGTCGCCGTACGGCCGCAGCTGGCCCTTGGCGTCGTGGCGCACCCGGTCGGCAGCCAACGCCCCGAGCCGCTCCAGCTGCCCGCGGGCGCCGGCCCAGGCCCGGTCCGGATCCAGCCCCAGGGCGTCCAGGGCTGTGGTCGGCAGCAGCACGACCCGGTCGGGGTCGCCGGGGTCCAACCCGACCGCGCCGAGACCGAGGTCGAGCGCGTCACCCAGGACCCGCTCGCGCACCCAGTCAAGGCCAGGGTGCAGCACGTGCTCGACCGGTAGCCCGACCGGGCGCAGCGCCAGCTCGACGCTCTGCGGGCCGGCGTCGGCGCACCAGCGGCGGGCCAGCAACCAGTCCGCGAGGCGGGTGCGGCCAGCGGCGCTCTCGGGGTCGTAGCCGGCCAGGGCGCGGCGGCACTCGGTCCAGGGGATCCACACGCCCGGCGCGCCTGTCAGGGTGACCCCGAGCGTGGCGGGCTCCAGGTCCACGTCGTGCAGCACCGACACCGCGAGGCACCCGCGGCGCAGGTCCAGCAGGGTCGGCGCCAGCACGGCCTGACCGTACCCGCCTGGGCGCCGTCGAGGCGGGGCCAGACGGGTGAGGCCGGACCTCACGCGGACCTCACCGGGTGCGACGTAGCCTGGCCGCCGTGCGAGTTCTGGTGGTTGAGGACGAGGTGCCGCTGGCTGATGCCATCGGTCGGGGGCTGCGTCGCGAGGGCATGGCGGTCGACATCGCGTACGACGGGGACCTGGGCCTGGAGAAGGCGATGATCACCCGCTACGACGTGCTCGTGCTCGACCGTGACCTTCCCGGCCGCTCCGGAGACGACATCTGCCGGCGCCTGGCAGGGGAGGGCTCGCTCACCAGGGTGCTGATGCTGACCGCCGCCGGGACGCTCGAGGACCGGGTCGCCGGTCTGGAGCTCGGCGCCGATGACTACCTCGCCAAGCCGTTCGCCTTCGCCGAGCTCGTCGCCAGGGTGCGGGCGCTGGGCCGCCGAGCCACCCCGGCCGCCCCTCCGGTGCTGCACGGACCCGGGGGCCTGATCGTCGATCCGGCGCGGCGGACGGCCACCCGGCACGGCATGGATCTCGGGCTGACGAACAAGGAGTTCGGCGTCCTGCAGGTCCTGCTGCAGGCCGACGGTGCGGTGGTCTCCAGCGAGGGGCTGCTGGAGCGGGTGTGGGACGAGTTCGCCGACCCGTTCACCACGACCGTGCGCGTGACGGTGATGACGCTGCGCAAGAAGCTCGCCGAGCCGCAGGTGGTCCACACGGTGGTCGGGCGCGGCTACCGCCTCGCCGATGACTGACGTGTCGGTGCCTGAGTCCCCGGCGACTGGGCCGGGTGGCGACAGCGCCCCGGCGATGCGACCGGCATCCCGTACGACGCTGCGCTGGCGCCTGACCCTGGTCTACGGCGCGGTCGCGGTCACCGTCGGCCTGCTGCTGCTGGTGCTGTCGCTGGTGCTCGTCGAGCGGGCCCTGTCGGTGGACTTCGCCAACAACGGGGTCTTCGGCGTGCGCCTGCCCACCGGTCAGCTGCTGACGCTGAGCGACTTCCAGGCGTCGCTGCGCCGAGAGGCGATGGGTCGGCTGCTCAGCCAAGGTCTGCTCGCGCTGGCGCTGCTCGGAGCGCTCGGCGTCGCGCTGTCGTACTTCCTGGCCGGCCGGGTGCTGCGGCCGCTGCAGGACATCACGCAGGCCGCCCAACGGCTGTCAGCCGAGCGGCTCGACGCGCGCATCGACCTGACCGGCCCCCAGGACGAGCTCAAGCAGCTCGCCGACACCTTCGACGAGATGCTCGGGAGACTGGAAGCCTCCTTCGAGGCGCAGAAGCGCTTCGTCGCCGACGCCAGCCACGAGCTGCGCACCCCCCTGGCGGTGATGCGCACCGAGGTCGACGTCGCCCTCGCCGATCCGCACGCGACGACCGACGACCTGCGGGCTGCCGCCGCAGTGGTGCGCGACGCCACCATGCGCGCGGACCGGCTGGTCGACAGCCTGCTGCTGCTGGCCCGCAGCGACCGCTTGGAGGTCGACGGGCTGGAGCTGCGGGAGCAGGTCGAGCTGCCGCAGGTCGCGGCGCAGGCGCTGGCCGCCGTCGAGGCGGAGGCGGGGGCGCGCGGGCTGCACGTCGCCGCGTCGTACGCCCCGGCCGGGGTCCTCGGCGACAGCGGCCTGCTGGAGCGGCTGGCCGGCAACCTCGTCGAGAACGCCGTACGCCACAACGTCGACGGGGGCTGGTTGCGGGTCGACACCGGCACCGTCGACGGCCGGGCCCGCCTCGAGGTCAGCAGCTCCGGACCGGTCGTCCCCCCCGAGTCGGTGCAGGGACTGTTCGAGCCGTTCCGGCGCCACGGGACCGCGCGGACCTCACGGCGTGGCGCCGGTCTGGGACTCGCGATCGTGAGGGCGGTGGCCCGTGCGCACGGCGGCACGGCGACCGCGAGCGCACGCCCCGAGGGCGGTCTGATCGTGACCGTCGACCTGCCCTGCTCTCCCTGAGGACCTGCTGCGCCCGAACGGGTCAGCGCGGCTAGTCCCTTCGGGCCCCTTCGAGCCAAACGCCTGACAGGGCTGCCACGATCCACCCACCATGGCTCTCACGGCCGGACACGGCGCCTCGCGGGCGCCCCAAGGACCAGTGGGTGGCCTCGTCCCGAGGGGGGTCGGGGTCACCCACTGCCAGCCGGCATCGCCAGACCGGACCGCGCTCACGAGGGGAGAGCGCGGTCCGGTGGTGGCTTCAGCAGACGTGCCGACCGACCAGGTGCGGGCGTACGTCCGGCAGCCCGGGTGCGCTGCGGGCCAGCAGCTGATGTCCGGTGCTGCCGCCCTGGACCGGCACGAAACCCAGCCGGTGCAGCACCCGCATGGAGGCGCTGTTGCCGGGCTGCACCTCGGCGGTCAGGCGGCGTACGCCCTCGCCGGCCTCCAGCACGGCGCAGACGGCGGCGACCGCCTCCGTCGCCAAGCCCTTGCCGCGGGCGGCGGCCACCAGGCCGTAGCCGATCTCCTGGTCGCCGTCGGGGCTCAGACCGCCCGCAGCCCCGACGGTGCCGATCGGCAGACCGTCGTGCTCCACGACGTACGCACCGCGGGCCTGCTCACCGCTCGCCTCGGTGCCGGCCAGCAAGGACAGGTCGTCAGCGCGGGGGAAGCCGTTGAGCTGGGGGGCGGTCAGGGCGGCGGCGAGCGCGGCGTTGATCGGCCGCAGCGTCAAGCGCTCGGTGTGCAGGACCGGGTCAGGCACCGGTCGGGTCGTCCCCGCCGGTCGCGTCGTCCCCATCGGTGGACGGAGCAGCATGCGGAGGCGGGTCGGGCAGAGCGGTGGCCAGCGGGCCGCTGACGGCCGCGAGCTGCCACGGGCGGGCGCCGTGCCCACGCAGGACATCGGCGACCGCCTCAGACGTCATGGGCTTCGGTGGAGTCCAGGCCAGCCGCCGTGAGGCCTCCGGCTGCAGGACGTTCTCGACCGGCATCCCGAGCTCCTCCGCGACGGCGAGCAGGGCCGCCCGGACTCGGGCCAGGCGCTTGGCGGCGACCGGGTCGCGCTCCGCCCAGCGGTTGGCTGCCGGCGGGCCGTCTCCGTGCGGCACCGGCATCGGCAGCTGCTCCTCGGGCAGCGCGGCTGCCGAGCTCAGTGCGGCAAACCAGGTGTCGACGTGCCGCCGGGTGGAGCGCCCGCCGAAGACCGGCAGCTCCATCAGTGCGGCGGGCGTCTGCGGATTGGCCTGCACCGCAGCCACTATCGCGGCGTCAGGCAGGATCCGGCCGGGAGCGGTGTCACGCCGCCGCGCCATCGCATCCCGGGCCTCCCACATCGCCTTGACCGCCGCGAGCTGGCGGCGGTTGCGCATCCGGTGCATCCCCGACGTGCGCCGCCAGGGGTCGACGCGCGGCGGGGGAGCGGGCGTCAGGCGGACCGCCTCGAACTCCTCGTACGCCAGCTCGAGCTTGTCCTGCTCGCGCAGCGTCACCTCCAGCGCGTCCCGCAGCTCCAGCAGCACCTCGACGTCGAGCGCGGCGTAGACCAGCCAGGACTCGGGCAGCGGCCGGGTCGACCAGTCAGCCGCGGAGTGGCCCTTCTCCAGTCGTAGGCCCAGGACGTTCTCGACCATGGCGCCGAGCCCGACCCGCTCGAAGCCCGCCAGTCGACCGGCGAGCTCGGTGTCGAAGACGCGGGTCGGCACCAGGCCCACCTCGGCCAGGCAGGTCAGGTCCTGGCTGGCGGCGTGCAGCACCCACTCGTCGCCGGCGATGGCGTCGGACAGCTGCGACAGGTCGGGGCAGCCGATCGGGTCGATGAGCGCGGAGCCGGCTCCCTCGCGGCGCAGCTGCACCAGATAGGCGCGCTGGGAGTAGCGGTAGCCCGAGGCCCGCTCGGCGTCGACGGCGGTCGGACCGGTGCCGGCGGCGAAGCGGGCGACGACCTCGGCGAGCGCGGCGGAGGTCTCCACGACAGGGGGGACACCTTCGCGGGGGGCGAGCAGCAGCTCGACCTCGGGCTCGGGGGGACCGTCCTGCGCGACCGGCAGGGCGGGGGTCGTCGCGGTCACAGACCGAGAGAGTACGGCGCCGCGGACATCAGCGCCGGACGCGCAGCCTGTGTGGGGTACGCAGTTGCCCGTCCCACGTAGCCCGATGGGGCCATCTTGGCGCCGCGGGCTCAGGTCCATCGGCCGGCTGTCGACAGTCCCGGTGTGACGACTCCCCCACTGAGCGAGCAGCGCTCTGTCGTCGGGGCGGATCTCGATCGCTTCCTCGACCTGTCGACCGACCTGTTCTGCGTCGCGGGCTTCGACGGCTACTTCCGCCTGCTGAGCCCGTCGTGGACCGCGTTGCTGGGCTACAGCGAGCAGGAGCTGACCAGCCGCCCGTGCGAGGAGTTCGTGCACGTCGACGACCGCGCCGCGACGGCAGCCGAGCTCGCTGGCCACATCGATGCAGGCGCCGTGAGCATCCGCTTCGTCAACCGGTATCGGCACCAGGACGGCAGCTACCGGACCCTGAGCTGGAATGCCGCCCCGGACGCCGAGCGGGGTGTGATCTACGCGGTGGCGAGGTGCCTGGACGAGCAGCTCGACGCAGCTCGCGCCATCGAGGAGAGTGAGGCGCTGTTTCGCGGCGCCTTCGAGCAGTCACTCGTCGGGATGGCCGTCGCCGAGGTGACGCACCCGGACGACCTCGCGGGGGACGCCACCGACGTGCAGGACCAGCTCGCGGGGCGGCTGCCTGGTCTGCACCGTGAGAAGCGGTGCATCCGGCCCGACGGCACGACCGTGTCGGTGAGCCTGTCGACCACCCTCGTCCGGGGACAGCAGGGGGCGCCGTCGCACCTCGTGACCCAGGTGCTGGACGTCACCGGGCAGCGGGCGGCGGCTGAGGCGCTCGCGTCGACGGCGGCGATGCTGGACGGCATCGTGCAGAACAGCCAGTCGCTGGTCTACGTCAAGGACCTCGACGGGGTCTACCTGCTGGCCAACCGGCCGTTCCTCGAGGCCTTCGGCGTCACCGAGCAGGATCTGATCGGCCGGGATGACAGTTGGCTGGACGCCGACCTCGAGCCGGTCTGGCGGGTCAACGACCTGCGGGCCCGGGACGGCGCCTACCGCCTGCAGGAGTGGTCGGGCCACGGTGAGGACCAGCGGTGGTACGAGTCCGTCAAGTTCCCGCTGCTCGACGCGTCGGGGCACCCCTACGCGACGTGCGGTGTGTCGCTTGAGGTGACGGAGCTGACCCGGCAGCGCGAGGAGGCCCGCAAGGCCGGGGCGTTCTCGGCCGCGGTCCTGGCCGCGTCTCCGGATGCCATCGTCGTCCACGACCTCGCGAGCGGTCGGCTGGTCTACGCCTCACGTACGGCAGCCGGTCTGCCGGCGCACGCTGCTGCGGACGCCGACGTCCACCCCGACGACCGGGTGCGCCTGCAAGCAGCACTGACTGCGTGCGGCGATCTGGAGGACGAGCAGGTCCTGCAGGTGCGCTACCGCGTGCTGACCGAGACGGGCGCGCCGCGGTGGCTCTCCCGCCGGCTCACCGCCTTCCGGCGGGGGCCAGACGGCCGCGCCACCGAGGTGCTCAGTGTCATCAGGGACGTGTCGGAGATGGTCGCGGCCGCGGATCAGCTCCAGCACGATGCGCGGCACGTTGTTCTCCGGCTGC
>JBBPYI010000038.1:0-2685 GCA_038200075.1 Mycobacteriales bacterium | reverse complement strand
GGGTTGATCTCGAGCTCGACCAGGCTCTGGCGCCCGTCGCGCTCCACCTGGGCCCGTACGACGGCCCGGTCCGCGCCGGCCCGTACGAGCGGGGCGTCGGCAGCCACCCGGTGCGAGCCCAGCGTCGCGACGTAGCCCAGGGCCTCGACGAGGTTGGTCTTGCCCTGGCCGTTGGCGCCGACCAGCGCCGTCGACCCGGCCTGCAGGGGCAGCTCGAGCGCGGTCCAGGACCGGAAGTCGGTCAGCGACAGGTGGCTGACATGCAACGCGGGCCTACCGGTCCGGGGAGGTGCCGGCCTCGCCGCGGGTCAGGCCCTCGGACACGTCGGACTCCTGACCCTGGTCGTCGGCGTCGGCGCCCGGCGCGTCGGCGCCCTTTTCGGTCGAGCCGGCCGAGGAGGTCACGGCGTGCCCGCCGAACTGGTTGCGCAGCGCCGCGATCATCTTCATCGCCGGCGAGTCTTCCTGCCGGGAGCCGAAGCGGGCGTACAGCGCCGCCGTGATCACCGGCAGCGGCACAGCGTGGTCGATCGCCGCCTCGACGGTCCAGCGGCCTTCGCCGGAGTCCTCGGCATAGCCGCGAAGGGCCGACAGGTCGTCGTCCTCGGTGAGCGCGTTGACCATCAGGTCCAGCAGCCAGGACCGGATGACGGTCCCCTCCTGCCAGCTGGAGATCACGGCCGGGACGTCGGTGACGAGGTCGGTGGCCATCATCAGCTCCCAGCCCTCGGCGTAGGCCTGCATCAGGCCGTACTCGATGCCGTTGTGGACCATCTTCGCGAAGTGGCCGGCGCCGACCTTGCCGGCGTGCACGAAGCCCGAGTCGCCCTGCGGCTTGAGCACGTCGAAGAACGGCTGCACCATCGCGACGTGCTCGTCCTCGCCGCCGCACATCAGCGCGTAGCCCTCAGTCAGGCCCCACACGCCGCCGCTCACGCCGCAGTCGACGAAGCCGATGTCGGCCTCGGCCAGGTCCACGGCGTGGCGCTGGTCGTCGGTGTAGCGCGAGTTGCCGCCGTCCACGACGACGTCGCCGGGCGACAGCAGCCCCTTGAGGGCGTCGACCGTGGCGTACGTCGGACCACCCGCCGGCACCATCACCCAGACGACTCGCGGCGCCTCGAGGCTGTCGACCAGGGCCTGGAGGCTGTCGACCTGTCGGTCGCTGCTCTCGGACCGGTCGTAGCCGACGACGGTGTGCCCGCCCCGGCGCAGTCGCTCAGCCATGTTGCCGCCCATGCGGCCCAGCCCGATCATGCCCAGCGTGCCCATGGAGCTCCTTCGAGGTGGTCCGGGTGCGGCGGCGACAGCGTACGACGCGGCACTGACAGCCTCGGCCCCACCGTCTCGGCAGGCCGGCCGGGACGCAGGACCACCGCAGAACTAGTCACAGATGACCACAGACTCTCAGTAATCGTGGCCCTACCGTGCGTCAAACAATCACACGAATGATGCGAAGAGGCCCCAGATGGATCAGCCGTACGCCGCGCAGGTGTCCGGTCGCGACCGGCTCGGCCCGGGCACCCGCACGACGGTGACCTACCTGCTGGCGCGCGCGGCGGTCGCGCTGACCGGCGCCATCACCCTGCTCATCGCCGCCTCCCCCGGCCTCGCGAGCTGGAGCAGCGCGCCCGTGGCGGGCCACCTGGTCCTGGCGGCCGCGACCCTGGCGGCTGTGCCGCTGGCCCTGCGTACGGGCGAGCGCCACAGCCAGCTGTGGCTGAGGTCGGCGCTCGGCGCCGATCTGGTGCTCTACCTGCTCTACAGCGTCCTGTACTCCCAGCACCCGGGAGCCGGATCGCTCTACCCGCTCCTGGTGCTGCTCGCCGGACCGCTGCTGTGGGGGTGGCGGGGGCTGCCCTGGACCGCGCTGCCCGTCGGGGTCATCGCCTCGCTCTGGCCCCAGCAGGACGCACTCGGCGCGACGTCCAGCCCCTGGCAGGTGTGGATGCTCGTCGCGCTGTTCGCCGTCCCGGCGGCCGGGCTGTCCTCGCTGGTCCACCGGGGAAGTGCCCGGCTCAGCCGGGCCGAGGAGCAGTTCCGTACCGCCTTCCAGGACGCCTCGAGTGCCATGGCGCTGCTCGATCGCGACCACGTCATCCTGCGGGCCAACAGCTCCCTGGAGCTGCTGCTGGGCCGCCGCGAGCTCGCCGGGACCGTCCTGCCGGACCACCTGCGCGATCCCGAACCCCTGCGCCGGGGCCTGGCGGTGCTGACCACGACCGAGCGCGCCTCGCGCTTCGAGGTGCAGCTCGACCGGGTCGACGGCCAGACCCGGTGGGTCAGCGTGGTCGCCTCCATCATCGGCGCCTCCGGCAGCCAGGAGCAGATCGTGCTGCAGGCCGAGGACATCACCGACCGGCGCCTGCTCGAGCAGCGCCTGGCGTACGAGGCGACGCACGACCTGCTGACCGGGTTGCCCAACGGACGCGCCCTGAACGACCGGCTCACCGCGGCCCTGCGGGCAGGCGAGCGCCCGGCCGTGCTGTTCGTGGACCTCGACCGCTTCAAGCTGGTCAACGACAGCCTCGGCCATGCCGCCGGCGACCGGCTCCTGGTCACGGCAGCGCAGCGGCTGCAGTCCTGCGTACGCCCCGAGGACCTGGTGGCCCGGCTCGGCGGCGACGAGTTCGTCGTGGTGTGCGACGGCTCCGAGCAGGCCTGGCCGGCTCGGGTGGCCGCCCG
>JBBPYI010000037.1:0-2625 GCA_038200075.1 Mycobacteriales bacterium | reverse complement strand
CGTCCTCACCCGGCAGGTCAGGCAGGCCCAGGTCCAGCACGACCAGCGCAGGTCGGGCGGCCCGCGCGAGCTCGAGGGCCCGCTGACCTGTGTCGGCTTCCAGCACGGTGTAGCCGTCGCGTTCCAAGTAGTCCCGGACGAGCTGGCGCAGCTTGGGCTCGTCGTCGACGACAAGCACGGTCGCGCTCACGTCTTGAACCGGAACAGCCGCACGCTGTTGCTGACCACCGAAACGTTCGAGATGCCCATGGCAGCAGCCCCAATAACCGGGTTCAGCAGACCCAGCGCCGCCAGCGGCAGGGCCGCGAGGTTGTAGCCGAAGGCCCAGCCGAGGTTCTGCAGGATGGTGCGGAACGTCCTGCGGGACAGTCGAATCGAGGTGGCGACCCCGTCGAGTCGGTCGCTGAGCAGCGTGATCTCGAAGGCCTCGATGGCGACGTCGGTATTGGTGCCGATGGCGACCCCGAGGTCGGCCTGCACCAGTGCCGGGGAGTCGTTGACGCCGTCGCCGACCATCGCGACCCGGTGGCCCTGGGCCTGCAGCCGGCGCACCTCGGCGACCTTGTCCTCGGGCAGCACCTCGGCCAGCACACGGTCGATCCCGACCTGCGCGGCGATGGCGTGCGCGGTCCGGGCGTTGTCACCGGTGATCATGACGACGCTGATGCCCATGGACTGCAGGTCGGACACGGCAGCGGCCGCGTCGGGCTTGAGGACGTCGGACACGCCGAGCACACCCTGCACGTGGCCGTTCCAGCCGGTGAAGATCGCGGTCCGGCCGGCCTCCTCCATGGCTACGGCGGCGCGCTCGAGCTCGGCGGTCAGGACCAGACCGGTCTCGTTCATCAGCGTGCGCCGGCCGACGTGGACGAGCACGCCGTCCACGGTGCCCTGCACGCCGTGGCCGGCGACGCTCTTGAAGTCCGTCGGGTCGGCCAGCGCGACGTGCTGGTGACGGGCTCCCTGCGACACCGCCTGGGCCAACGGGTGCTCGGAACCGGCCTCGACCGAGCTTGCGCGGCGCAGCACCTCGATACGTGACGTCGTCGGCGAGACGACGATCTCGGTCAGGGTGGTCTGACCCGTGGTCAGCGTGCCGGTCTTTTCGAACACGACCGTGTCGATGCGCTTGCCGCGCTCCAGGACCTCACCGCCCTTCCAGCCGTTCGCGGCCGCAGCCTCAGCCGCCTCGGCGCGGGCCTGCTCCTGCTCCTGCTCCGGGGAGACCAGCCTCGTCAAGACGTAGCCCGCCGTGTCAACGGCGGCCGCCAGCGCGACGCTGTCCGTGGTTGCAGGGTCGAACACGACGTGCGTCTTGCCCGTCGCGAAGTTGACCATCGCGTCCTGGACGCCGAGCTGCTTGCGCAGCGCCCGCTGGACGCGGTTCGCGCAGCTGCCGCAGGTCATCCCCTGCACGAGGAAGTCCTCCGTCGCGGTACCGGATGCGGACGCTCGACGCAGGTCGCTGCTCAACGCGTTCTCCTCGTGATCGGTAGCACCATCAGCAAGGTACTCCCCCCTAGTACCTTTACGGAAGGAGCTGACCCTCACCGGGCAGGGTCGTGAAGACCTGGCCGTCCAGGAGCCGGTAGGCGTAGTACGTGGCCGACAGCAGCAGCACCACGGCGACGGCCACATCAACCCGTCGGGCTCGGCGGGGATCGGACGGGACCAGCCAACGTCCGCCCGCGGCCGCCGCGGCGTACAGCGTCCCAGCACGACCGAGAACGAAACCGGCGATCACCAGCATCGAGACCAACGGCCCGCCCGCGGCCGCGGCGGTTCCGACGGCGGCGGCGATCGGGGCACAGCCGGGGCAGCCGCTGATGGAGAAGGCGACCCCCGCGCTGACGGCGCGCAGCGGATCGGGCGGCAGAGCCTCCAGTCGCCGGCACAGCGCCGGGCCCTTCGCCAGCAGCAGCCGCACGCCTGCGTAGGTCAGCACGACGATCGCAACGACGGTCAGCACGACCGCCGCACGTGTGAGAGCCACAAGCAGCCCGAGGAACACTGCCGACAGCGTGGCGATGACGCCGTCCATGCCGATGACGAAGCACAGGACGACGGCGAAGCCGCGAGGTCCGCTCACCGCTGCCGGCCGGTCCTCCCGAGCAGCCGCCCGGGCCGGACCGACCAGCGCGACGACGGCGGGCAGGCTCGGCCATGCGATCGGCGTAAGGGTCAGTGCCGCGCCCACCAGGACCCCGACAGCCGGGGCCAGCAGTCCGGCCTGCTCGATGCGGCCCGTCAGGAGCTCGACGGGCGTCAGCACTGAACAGGAGTATCGATCGGCGGACAACGTGGCGCACCGCTCATGCTGCGGCGAGCGCCTTGCGCAGCTTCTTCTCCGACAGCCGGCCGTAGGCGAACGCCCGGCCGTCGAGCAGCACGCCGGGGGCGAACAGCACCCCGTGCTCGGTCGCGAGCCGTCGTCCACGGTCGGTGTCGAGGGCGACCTCCTCCACCTCGAGCCGGTGGTCACGTCCGACGTCGGCGAGCACTTGCTTGGCGTGCTCGCACATCCGGCAGTCCGAGCTCGTCAGAAGCGTCACCGCCCGCGCGAAACTCACGTGGTTGCAGCCTTCAGGTCAGCCAGGACCCGGTCCACCGGGACGAACATCGTGT
>JBBPYI010000036.1:0-8880 GCA_038200075.1 Mycobacteriales bacterium | reverse complement strand
GTCATGCTGGCCCGCCTGGAGCGACACTGGCCCGACCTGCTGTCAGGACTGACCACGGCGTACGGCGACCGGGCCGTCGCGCTGGCTCCGCGCGTCGTCGACCTCGCCGGCGCGGGGGTCCTGGCCCGGCCTGCCGAGCTGCGGCTGCTGGACCTGCGGCGGCACGTGGCGCCCGACTGGTTCCAGGCTGCGTCGATGCTGGGCTACGCCTGCTACGCCGAGCGCTTCGGCGGCGACCTGGCCGGGGTGGCTGAGCGGGTGCCGTACCTCGCCGAGCTGGGCGTTACCTACCTGCACCTGATGCCGTTGCTGCAGCCCCGACCTGGCCCGAACGACGGGGGCTACGCAGTGGCGGACTTCCGGCAGGTGCGCGCTGACCTCGGGACGATGGATGACCTCTCGACGCTGGCATCCGTGCTGCGCGCGAGAGGCATCTCGCTGACCCTGGACCTGGTGCTCAACCACGTCGCCGCCGAGCACAGCTGTGCCGAGCAGGCGCTGGCCGGGGACCCGCGCTACCGGGCGTACTTCCACGTCTTCGCCGACCGCACGGTGCCCGACCGCTTCGAGCAGACCCTGCCGGAGGTCTTCCCGGACACCGCGCCCGGCAGCTTCACCCGGGTCGACGGCCTCGGCTGGGTGTGGACGACGTTCAACGACTACCAGTGGGACCTCAACTGGTCCAACCCCGACGTCTTCATGGAGTTCGCCGACCTGGTCTGCTTCCTGGCCAACGCCGGGGTCGAGTGCCTGCGTCTGGACGCGATCGCGTTCCTGTGGAAGCGCGTGGGCACCGACTGCCAGAACCAGCCGGAGGTGCACGGGCTGACCCAGGCGCTGCGGGCGGTCGGCCGGATCGCCGCGCCCGCGGTGCTGTTTAAGGCCGAGGCGATCGTCGGACCGGGGCAGCTCGCGCCCTACCTCGGCACCGGCGCGCACGCCGGGAAGGTGTCGGACCTGGCGTACCACAACAGCCTGATGGTGCAGCTCTGGTCGTCGCTGGCCGCCCGGGACGCCCGCCTGGCCACCACAGCCCTGCGCCGCTTCCCCGCCAAACCGACCACGACGTCCTGGGCGACGTACGCCCGCTGCCACGACGGCATCGGCTGGGCGATCGACGACGCTGACGCGGCGGCCGTCGGCTGGGACGGCCCGTCGCACCGGGCGTTCCTGTCGGAGTTCTACAGCGGGGACTTCCCGGGCTCGTTCGCCGACGGGCTGGTGTTTCAGGAGAGTGCCGAGACCGGCGACCGGCGCATCAGCGGCTCGGCCGCCTCCCTGGCCGGGTTGGGCACCGCCGGGGAGGGCCCTGCGCTGGTCGACCTGGCCGTACGCCGGCTGCTGCTCGCCCATCTCGTCACGCTGGGCTACGGCGGGCTGCCGCTGCTGTGGATGGGCGACGAGCTGGCGCTGCTCAACGACAACGAGTGGGCGGACGATCCGGCGCACGCCGACGACAACCGCTGGGTGCACCGACCGGTCATGCCGTGGGAGGCGTTCCCGCTCACCGACGGCACCGTCGCCCACCGCGTCTGGCACGCGCTGCGCTCGGCCGTACGGGTGCGGGCCAGCCTGCCGGCCATGCACGCCGCGGTGGAGAGCGTGCTGCTGGACCCGGTCAACCCGGCCGTGCTGGCGTGGGAGCGGCGCGGTCCTGGCCAGCGCCTGGTGGCGCTGCACAACCTGTCCGAGCACCCGCAGGTCTGGCCGCGCTGGGCGGTGCCGCTGCCGGGGTCGTTGACCGACCTGCTGACCGGCAGCGCTGTCGACGGCGACGAGCCACTGGTGCTCGGGGCGTACGAGGTGCGCTGGCTGGGCTGACCGCGCGTGTGAGCAGGTGGCTCAAGCGGTGGCGTAGCGGTGGTTCTTCTCGCTGTGCCCGGCCGGTCGGCTGCAGCTCTTGCCGCCCATGTTGCGGTGGCCGCACAGCTCGTCGGTGTCGGCACTCTCGGCCGGCTCGGCCTTGGCGGTCGCGCGGGGCGCTGCGGCCCGGGCGGGCGCCCTGGTCGGGGCCGGTCCGGCGGCCGGGGGAGCGCCGTTGCGGGCGTACTTGGCTTCGCGCATGGCCCTGAGGGCGTCCACCTTGCTCATGTCGCCAACCTAGCCGGGCCCTGCGACATCCGGCGTCCGCCGGCCCGTCGTCCACAGGGCTGCTGGACAGCGGTTCGCGGCGTCCACAGATCGCTCCGGGGGTCTTCCGCGGACCCACGACCGGCTGCATCGTCTCGGGCATGACCTCCGCCACCCGCCCTGTCGCCCGCCTCACCTCGCCCGCCGACATCGTCGCCGTGATCCCCTCCCTGTGCGGTTTCGTGCCGCAGGAGAGCCTGATCGCGGTGTCGCTGCGCGGGCCACGCAAGCGGGTCGGCCTCACGATGCGCTTCGACCTCGACTGGGCGGTGGACGACCCGGTCGCGGCAGCCCAGGAGGTCGCGGCCCGGCTGGCGCTCGACGCCGCCGAGCGGGTGGTGCTCGTCGTGTTCGCCGACACCGACACCGACACCGACCCCGAGACCGACGCGGACGAGGGCCTGGCGTGGGCCGGCCTGGTCGACGCCGTGCAGGACGCCTGCGAGCAGCAGGAGATGCTCCTGGAGGAGGCCGTCCTGGTGGCCCGCGGCCGCTGGTGGTCCTATCTGTGCTCCGGCCCTTGCTGCCCAGCCACCGGGACCCCGATCGCGGCCGAGCCGTCCGAGGCGTTGCGTCTGGTGGCGGCCGAGCAGGTCCTGCGGGGCCGGGCGGTGCTGGCTTCCCGCGGCGAGCTGGCCGCGTCGGTGGCGGCGCCGGTCCTGCTGGCTGCTGTCCAGGCCAGCCAGGACCTCGAGCGCGCGCAGCGCGAGCTGCTGCGGGTCCAGACGAGGACGCCGCCGGGGGCCGTGCGGGTCGAAGCCGCCGCTCGAGCCCGCGCCCTGCTGCTGCGCACACGCGATGGGATGTCGGTCACCGGTCCCGAGGCGGCCGACCTGGCTGTTGCGGTGCAGGACCTCCGGGTCCGCGACGAGATCGCCACCTGGAGCCTCGAGGATCGTCAGCCCCTGCTGGCCGTGCTGCTGCAGGCCGTGCGCCTGGTCGGGCCGCCCGCCGACGCAGCCCTGCTGGCCCTGCTGGCGTGGGTCGCCTACGCCGAGGGCGACGGCGCCCTGGTCAACGTCGCGCTGGAGCGGTGCCTCGCCAGCAACCCCGGCCACAGCCTGGGCGGCCTGCTGCGACAGCTCATCGACTGCCAGATCCCACCCGAGGAGGTCCGCAACCTGCTGCGGCACACCGCCTCGCGGCTGCCGCCGCTCGACGGTGCCGGATGAGCCCGATCAGGGCCGGTGCGCAACCAGGGTGGCGGTCACGAGCTCACGTCCGTCTGAGTCCGCCAGGGTCGAGCCCGCCATCGCCGTCCGCCGCCCCTGACGGACCGCCTTGCCGCTCACCTGCACGGTCCCATCACGGGGGGTGGGCCGCAGATAGGAGAACGCCGACGTGAGCGGCGCGAGCTCCGGGTCGAGGGCGGCCGCCGCAGCCAGGTGGGTGGCCAGCGCCCCGATCCCGCCATGCAGGCTGCCCAGCGCGTTCGACAGGGCGTCCCGGGCAACCAGCGGGAAGTCCGGCCCGTCGGTGGTCGCCAGCAGGTCGACCAGGTCGCGGGCGGCAGGCTCGGTCACTAGCCCGATCCGGTCGGCCGCGACCGCCTCCGCCGGGGTCGCCAGGAACCAGCCCGATACGGTCGCGATGAGCCGGCCGGCGTCGTCGTGCAGGGTGCCGGCGGCGTGCTGGGGGCGTCCTTCGACGTACGCCGCGGCGGTGCAGGTCCCCACCAGCGCGCCCGCGGCCGGTGGCAGCGCGTGGTGGTCGACGGTCATGGAGATCGTGGTGACCCCGCGCAGGTCCGGCAGCGAGCTCACGACGGCGGTTGTCAGACCCATGTCGGCCAGCAGCGAGGTCACCGCGCCCGTCGGTGAGCCGCTCGGCAGCAGCAGCTCGTCGGTGAGGGGCAGCCGCACCGTGGTGGCCCGCCGCAGGACTGACGTCACCACCAGACCGACCCGACCGATCGCCGGCGGGACACCGCGCTGCTCGTCGTGCCACCGCCGCAGCCGCTTGACCCCGTCCGTCACGTCCGGCAGGCTAGACCGCGGCCAGGCGCAGGTCGGCCAGCAGCCGGAAGGACCGCAGCCGGTCCGCCGGGTCGTGCACCATCGTGGTGACCATCAGCTCGTCGGCGCCGGTCGAGGCGACCAGCTCGTCGAGCCGGCCCTGGACGGTCGCGGGTCCGCCGACGGCCTGCTGGGCGATGCGCTCGTCGACGAACGCGCGCTCCCGCGGGGTGTACGGGTAGTCCCGCGCCTGCTGCTCGGACGGCAGCAGCCCCGGCCGGCCGCTGCGCAGCGCCAGGAATGCCAAGCCACCCGGCTGGGCCAGCTCGTGGGCCCGCTCGTCGGTGTCGGCGAGCACGACCGAGGCGCAGACCATGGCGTACGGCGCGTTCAGCACCTCCGACGGCCGGAAGGTGGAGCGGTAGAGCTCGAAGGCCGCCAGCGTGCCCTGGGGCGCGAAGTGGTGGGCGAAGGCGAAGGGCAGGCCGAGCAGCCCGGCGACCTGGGCGCTGAAGCCGCTGGAGCCCAGCAGCCACAGGGCCGGTCCGTTGCCCAGCGCCGGCACGGCCTGCAGCCCTGCCCACGGGTGGCCGTCGGCCCACTGGCCGTCGAAGAACGACCGCAGCGCCATCAGCTCCTGCGGGAAGTCGTCCGCGTTGTTTCCGCGGCGCAGGGCCGAGGCGGTCGCCTGGTCGCTGCCCGGCGCCCGGCCCAGACCCAGGTCGATGCGTCCAGGGTGCAGCGCCTCGAGCGTGCCGAACTGCTCGGCGACGACCAACGGCGCGTGGTTGGACAGCATCACGCCGCCGGAGCCGACCCGGATGCGGTCGGTCGCCGAGGCGATCGCGCCGATCAGCACGGCCGGAGCGCTGCTGGCGACCCCCGGCATGCCGTGGTGCTCGGCGACCCAGAAGCGGGCGAAGCCCAGCCGCTCAGCCTCCTGGGCCAGGGCGACGGTGTCGGCCAGCGCCTGCCGGCTCGAGCCGCCGGACGGGACGGGCGACAGGTCGAGCACGGACAGGGCTGCGGTGGTCACGCCTGGTGCAACGCCTGGCCGCCCCGGACCTTCCGGCCAGGCTCAGGCGCGACGACGCCGGCGCAGCATCATCGCGCCAAGCAGCACCACGGCCGCCACCGCCGCCGGCAGCCCGGCGCCACCGGTCGCCGGCAGCGCACCGACCGCGGGTGTCGCTCCGCCGGCAGGCGCACCGCCGGCCGCGCGGGCGGGAGCCGCCCCGGGACGCGAGGTCACCGACCGGCCGCTGACGACGTACGTCCGCTGGGCGTCGGCCTTGATCTCCGCGGCGGTGAACGGGAAGTCGACCCACTTCTCCTGGCTGAACAGCCGGGTCTGGTCCGAGGAGCTCGCGCGGCTGGTGTCGGTCGCCAAGCCGTAGGTCAGGATCGTCGAGGCCTTCACACCACGGTCGGTGAAGGACACCGCCTGGATGTGCGACGAGCCGTAGGCGACGGAGTAGAGCGCGTCGGTGTTGGCGACCCCGGCGCCGGTGCTGACGACGTTGGCGTTGCCGGTCCCGGCCGGCCCGCCGCCGATCGGGATGCGCGGAGCGCCCTCGTCGCCGGCGACCTGCAGGCTGCCCAGGGTCGCGTCGAACGCGATCCCCTTGTCGGTGAGGAACGCCAGCGCGTCCCGCATCGCCTTGATCACGTCGGCGTTGCCCTCATCGAGGTCGCGCGGTGTGTTCACCGGGTCAGCAGCGGAGAACTTCACGGTGAAGCGGGCGGCGGGCGTCCGCGACCAGAACTCGCGGAAGACGTGGGCGCCGACCGCGTCGATGTCGTCGCGGCCGGTCCAGCCCTTCAGCACCTCGCACGCCTTGCCACCTCCGGCCGAGGCGCAGACGTCCTGCAGGTCGTCGCCTTCGCGGGCCAGCTCGGCGGCGAAGACGCGGTTCTCGTGCTCGACGGCCTTGAGCTGCTCGAGGGTGAAGGTGCGGCCCGCACCGAGCCGGTCGGTGCCGGCGAGGCGGTCCATCACGTAGCGGTAGACCATCCGGGTGCGCACGCTGCGCTCGCAGCGCTCGCAGCCGATGATGCGGGCGAAGCCCTCGAGCGGCTGGGCCGGGTTCGGCAGCCAGTAGCTGTCGTTGGCGTTGACCACCCAGTCGCGGCGTACGGCGCTCGGCAGGTTGGCCGGGCCGAAGATGCCGGGCCGGGCCGCGTCGGGGTCATCGCGCCAGGCGCACTCGCCGTCGGCGCGGGTGCCGTCCAGGACCGGCAGCCCGGCGAGCTGCACGAGCACCCGGCCGATCGGCGTGGCGCACTTCTGCACCAGGTCGTCGGGGACGTTCGGCACGACCGAGTTGTCCTCGTAGCTGGCGTCGCCCTTGCTGTCGGCCGAGATCGTGTTGACCCAGGGGATGCCGGCCGTGCGGTCCTGGGCTGCCGACAGCTCCTGCACCGAGCCGGCCTTGCCCATCTCGAAGAAGGCGTCCAGGGTCCGCAGGTGCTCGGCGTTGGCGTCGCGCAGGGCGAAGAAGCTCGCCGGTGTCCAGCTCAGCAGGACCGAGGGGGCATCGAGCACGAAGCCCTCGTCGGTGCGGTAGACGTCCTGGACGACCTCGCCGATGCTGCCGTCGGCCTTCTTCACCGCGACCTTCACCTCGTCGCGCTGCAGCTGCTTGGGCCCGGCCGACGTCAGGTAGGTCAGAGGGGCGCCGGGCACGGTGCGGTACTCGTACGGCGTGAAGCGGTAGGCGGTCGACACGGTGTGGGTCCAGGCGACCTTGCTGTTCCAGCCGATGTTGACGACGGGCGCGCCGTTGAGCATCGCGCCGGCCACGTCGTACTCGCCGGGGATCGTCAGCTGGGCCTGGGTGAAGCGGTAGCGCCCGCGCCACGGGAAGTGCGGGTTGCCCAGCACCATGCCCTTGCCGGTCGTCGTCGCGTCGCCGCCGAGCGCGGTGCCGTTGGAGCCGAAGGGAGCGTCGGGGTCCTTGCCCAGGCCGGTCAGCAGCGCGTCCTCGGACGGCAGCACGGCGGGCACGGGTGCGAAGGCCACCGGCAGTCCGGGGTCGGACGCGGTCGGCGGGGTCGCGTCGGCGATCTGCGGGACGAACACGCCCGCCGAGGCCAGCAGGTTCGCGGCGTAGATGCCGTAGTAGAGATCGAGCGGCTCGGCCTTGCGCACCCAGGCGGCGCCCTTGCAGGCCGGGTCGGTGACTCCGCGCGCCCCGCCGACGCTGTCGAGATAGCGGTTGATGCCCTGGGTGTAGCCCTCGACGAGGGCCCGGACCTGCTTGCCCGGACCACGTACGGGGTCGGCCAGCAGCTTCTCGACGACCTTGCGGTCGCGCAGGTTGCCGAACACCGTGTCGGTCTGCAGGTTCGTGGCCTTGAGCGTGACCTGATCGGTGTAGCGGGCCTCGGCGCCGAAGAACCGCGAGCGCTCGCCCCGTCCGGTCACCAGCGTGTCGGCCAGGGTGCAGATCGTGTCCTCGGCCACCGCGAAGCCGTGCCCGAAGCCGAGCGAGACGTAGTCCTTGGCGACGATGTGCGGGATGCCGTACGACGTGCGGGTGATCGTCGCGGTCGGCACCCCTCCCGCGGGCCGGAGCACGTCCGGCGCCGCGAAGGCGGGGGAGGGGACGGCCAGGGCGGCTGATGTGAGTGCCGTCAGTGCCGTCAGAGCAGGGGCGAGGAGCAAGGCGGTGCGGCGCATGACGGTGAGGTTCGCCGTGTTGCAGCCGTGTTCCTGCCTGCTGCGGGCTACCAGAGCTCGAAGGACCGCCGGAAGATGCCGGCGATGTCGTCCTCGGTGACCGGCAGCGGGCAGGTCGCGAGCAGTCGTTGCTGCTTCATCGTCCCGTCGACCAGGTCCGCGACGTCGCCCTCGCCGAAGCCGACAGCTCCGATGCCGTTGGGGATGTCGATGTCGCGCATGAGCGAGGTCAGCACCCCCGGCAGGAACTGCGACAGGTCCGCCGGCTTGTCGGCGCCGGGCGCGAGCAGCTCGGCCGCCCTGATGTGGCGCTCGGGCGAGGCGGCGAAGGTGAAGCGGAAGGCCTCCGGCGCGGTCAGCGACACCGACATGCCGTGCGGCACCATCGACTCGCCCGCGGGGTAGTCCTTGGGGTGGAAGTCCTTGACCTGACCGGCGATCGGGTAGGCATTGGCGTGCGGGATGTGCACACCGGCGTTGCCGAAGCCCATGCCGGCGAAGGTCGCGGCGATCGCCATGTCGGAGCGGGCCTGGTCGTCGTCGCCGTGCAGGACGGCTGTGCGGAACGACCCGGCCAGCAGCGCCAGCGCCCGCTCGGACCACATGTCCGAGATCGGGTTGGACCCGCAGTACGGCACCCGCTGCTGCGGCTGCTTCTTCTCGTTGGTGGTGTACCAGCGGGCGGTGTAGCTCTCCAGGGCGTGGCACAGGATGTCCATGCCGGAGGCCGCGGTCACCCCGGCCGGCTGGGTGCGGGTCAGATCGGGGTCGATCACGGCCAGCGTGGGACGCAGCCGGGCGTGGCTGATGCCGGTCTTGACCTTCAGGTGCAGCACGTCCATCACGCAGATCGTCGTGCTCTCCGAGCCGGTTCCGGTCGTCGTGGGGACGGCCACCAGCGGCTTGAGCGGCTGGGTCGGGGCCTGGCCCCCACCGACGGGCAGGTTGATGTAGTCCATCAGCTCGCCGGGGTTGGTGGTCATCAGGTTGATCGCTTTGGCGGTGTCGATCGCCGACCCGCCGCCCACCGCGACATAGGCGTCCCACGGGCCGGAGGCGCGAGCGGCCTCGACCGCCTGCTGGAGGCTGACGTCGGTCGGCTCGACGTGGGCT
>JBBPYI010000035.1:0-7556 GCA_038200075.1 Mycobacteriales bacterium | reverse complement strand
CGAGGTCAGCAAGGAGGCAGAGGACAGCTGGGTCGAGCTGCTGCTGACGCATCCGGGTCTGCTCATCACGTCGCCGGACTGCACACCGGGCTACTACAACAACGAGGGTCAGGACGCGGGACTCAAGGGCCGGCTCGCCGTCGGCTATCCAGCGGGCGCAACAGCCTTCTTCAGCTACCTCGCCGACTGGCGGGACTCCGGCGACGTCGCCGGACTCGACGTCCGATGAGCACCGCTCCGCCTCCCACGGCGTCCGGTGACGCGATGGAGCAGCTGCTCGGCGCGGTCGACGTCGTCGACCCCTATCCGCTGTGGCAGTCGTTGCTGGAAGGTGGGCCGATCGTGGATCCGGCCGGTGCGTTCGCGCTGCTGTCCTCCCACGCCGACTGCGATGCGGTGCTGCGCTCCAGCGCCTTCAGCTCCGACCGGACGAACTCCACCCGATGGCAGGCGGTCGAGGCGGCGCTCACCCAGGAGGACCAGGAGCGGCTCCGGCGGGGGAAGGTCTTCCTGTTCATGGACGCGCCCGACCACACCCGCCTGCGCCGGCTCGTGAGCAAGGCCTTCACCGCCCGTACGGTCGAGCGGCTGCAGCCGATGGTCGAGGAGCTCTCGCGCGAGCTGCTCGACGCCGCCCACGCTCGAGGACGGCTCGAGCTCATCGAGGACCTGGCCTATCCGCTTCCGGTCGCGGTCATCAGCCGGATGCTGGGTGTCCCCGAGCAGGACCATGTCCGCTTCGCCGGCTGGTCAGCCGTACTGGCCAGCGGGCTGGACGACACCCTCAGCGCAGCCGACCCCCAGGCCGCCGCCCAGCGTCGGCTGGCCGGCGATCAGTTCCGCGACTACATCGCCGCGTTGGCCGAGCAGCGTCGCCACGACCCGCAGGAGGACCTGCTCAGCGCGCTGGTCGCGGCGGAGGACGACGGCGACCGGCTCACCAGCGACGAGCTGGTCAGCACCACCATGCTGCTGCTCATCGCCGGGCACGAGACGACCGTCAGCCTGATCGCCAACGGCGCCCTCGCCCTGCTGCGTGACCCCGATCTGCGGGCGCGGTTGGCCGGCGACCCGGACCTGGCCGCAGGCGTCGTGGAGGAGGTGTTCCGACTCGACCCGCCGGTGCAGATGACGATGCGCATCGCGGTCGAGAACACCCCGATCGCGGGAGGGGTGGTCCACCGGGGTGGGGCCGTCGTCCTGCTGCTGGCTGCCGCCGGTCGCGATCCGGTGCAGCATCCCGAGCCGCTGACCTTCGACCCGGCGCGTACGAGCGGGCACCTCGCCCTGAGCGCCGGGGCGCACTACTGCCTGGGCGCCCCGCTTGCCCGGCTCGAGGCTCGGGTCGTGCTGTACGACCTGGCCCGGCGGTTGGTGGACCCAGCGCTGGGCGAGCTGAGCTATCGGGAGAACCGAGTCCTGAGAGGCCCTGCCAGCATGGAGATCTCCTACCGGGATGTGCTCAGCTCGCCGGCCGCCGCCGCAGCCGCAGGGCCAGCGGCACAGCGATGACCACGGCGGCGACATGACCGGTGGCGGCCAGGTCGAGCCGTGACAGCCCCTCGACCAGCTCGGGGACACCGACGGCGATCGCGGCGAGGGCGGCCACCCGTCTGACGCCGGACGACAGCACGACGGCCCCGACCAGACCGGCGAGCACGACGTACGACGGACCGACGTCGAGCTGATGCAGCGCCGCTCGCGGGACGCCGCCGAAAGCGACCCGCAGCCCGAGCAGGCCCTGTGAAAGGGCAGTCCCGCCGAGGTGCACGCCGCCCACGAGAACCAGCGCTCGGCGCCACCCGAGGCGCGCCTCGACGGCGGCCACGCCCAGCACGACGGCGACCAGCCAGAGGGCGAGGTCCTCGGCGACCAGCAGCGCCGAGACCGGCACCGTGACGGGCCACGCTGCCAGGCGCGGCAGGGTGGTCGAGCCCAGGGCAAGCAGGTCGGCGCGGTACGGCGGACCAAGCGCCGTCAGGGCGGTCCAGCTCGCCGTCCAGCTGACGGCCAGCACCAGGCTCACGGGATGCCGGCGCAGCAGCGCCCTCACGCGGCTGCCACGACAACGCCTGCCGGCGCCGGCTCAGCGAAACGGGCCAGGGTGACGGTCGAGGTGAGGACCAGCGCCACGCCGACGCCGACCGCCGTCAGCGACCGGGTGACGTCGCCCAGCAAGCCCAGCCCGACCAGGGTCGGCAGCACGGTCGCGACACCGAAGCTGAGCGCGGTGGCCACCGTCGCCGACGTCGTGACCAGCGAGGTCGCGAAGGCCCACGCGCACAGCAGGCCGTACGCCGCGAGCGCCCACACCAGCGGCGTCGTCACGGCAGCAGAGCGGTCACGCCGATGCTCCCGGCGAGTGCCGACTGCACCAGGAAAAGGGGCAGCGAGCGCAGGGCGACCGCGGTCGCGAGGAAGCCGAGCAGGTCCAGCGCCAGCCCCAGCACATAGCGCCGCTGCGCCAGCAGCTGCGCGCCGCCGTTGCACGCCGCACCGACTCCCTGGGCCTGCAGCACCGAACCCGCGCCGTACGCCAGCGCCGCCGTCGCCGCGCTGAGCAACCCGGGGCTCGTCACGGGGCTGATCGTCGCGCCAGCCGCGTGAGAGGGGTATGAGAACGGTGGAAGGACGCTACGCCGCCAGGTCGGTAAGGTACTCCAAGGGAGTACCCCCGACCGAGGAGTTTGCATGACAACGTCCCGCCGTCTGATCGGCGCCGCCGCTGCCGCCGCGGTTCTGGTGGCAGGTGCGTCGTACCTGTCGACGACAGGCTCGGACGCGCCGGTGCCGTCCTCGGGAGCGCTGCCGTCCTCGGGCGCTCTGCCGCCGGTCGAGGTGGAGACCGGTGTGGTGCACGTGCACGGCCTGGGCGTCGACCCGGGGGACGGCACGCTCTACGCCGCGACGCACTCGGGCCTGTTCAGCCTGCCCGAGCAGGGCCGGGCGACCCGGATCGCCAACCGCGCGCAGGACACGATGGGCTTCTCGATTGTCGGTCCCGGGGAGTTCATCGGTTCCGGCCACCCGGACTACCGCGAGGACGACGTACGCCCCCCGCTGCTCGGCCTGATCGCGTCGGACGACGCGGGCCAGACCTGGGACCGGCTCAGCCTGCACGGCGAGGCCGACTTCCACGCGCTGCACGCCGCGCACGGTCAGGTCTACGGCTACGACTCGACGTCGGCGACGTTCATGGTCAGCAAGGATAGGGAGCAGTGGGACCGGCGGGCGCAGCTGGAGATGGCCGACTTCGCGGTCAGCCCGACTGACCCGGACAGCATCCTGGCCACGACCGCCCAGGGCCTGGCCCGCAGCGCCGACGGTGGGCGGACCTTCGCGCCGGTGGCGGGCGCCCCGCTGATGGTGATCCTGACCTGGGCACCGCAGGGCCAGCTGTACGGCGTCAGTCCGGATGGGACGGTCCAGCGCTCCGCGGACGGCGGCGCGACCTGGGGGGCGCGCGGGAATGTTGCGGAGCAGCCCGAGGCCATCACCGTCGACGTCCGCGACGGCAGTGAGGTCCTGTACGTCGCCGCGGCCAGGCGCGGCATTCTGGCGAGCCGCGATGGTGGCCGCAGCTTCACCACCCGCTACGCCGAGTGAGCCTGTTGCGCAGGACCTTGATCCTGGCCGTCCTGGCGAGCGGCCTGCTGCTGGGCGGGGCCGGTCCGGCATCGGCTCACCCGGCGCTGGTCAGCAGCTCCCCGGGCGCCGGTTACGCCGTCACCGATGCGCCGCGCGAGCTGGTCCTGAGCTTCAACGAGCCGGTGAGCCTGCCCAGCCGTCCGGTGACGCTGCAGGTCGCCGGCGGCAGTCCGGTCGAGGTCCGGGTGGTCGTCGACGGACCGACGGTGCGGGCCACGCCGACCAGGACGCTGGCGGTTGGTGCGTACGAGCTGGCCTATCGCGTCGTCGGCAGCGACGGCGACCTCATCGCCGGGCAGCTGGCGTTCGGGGTCGCGACACCGGTTGGCGCGGTCGGTGCCGCAGCGGCCGGCGGGTCGGGCGCGCAGGGCGTGCAGACCGGGACGACGCTGCTGCGCGCCCTGCTGTTCCTCGGCCTGGCGCTCGGTCTGGGCGGCGGCTACCTCGCCTGGCGCGTCGACAGCGCCACCGGCGGTCTGTCCGGGGTCAGGCCGCTGCTGCGCAGCGGGAGCCTGCTGGCCCTGGCCGGAGCCCTCGGTCTGCTCGCCGCAGTGGGCGGCCCCAGCCGACTGCTGGAGACCGCGGGCAGCCCCGGGATCGGACGGCTGCTGGCCGCACAGGTCGTCCTGCTGATCCTGGCCGCGGCCGTCGCCGGGCGTGGTCGCGCGCGCGCCGTCGTGGCGACGCTGCCGCTGCTCGTGGTGGTCGCGCTGGAGGGCGCCCGGGCGCATCCGAGTGAGGTCGACGGCTTCGGCGGGGCGCTGCTGACCATGACGCACCTGGTCGCCGGGGCGCTGTGGCTCGGCGGTCTGGTTCACGTCCTGCGGTTGGTCGCTGCGTGGCGCGACCGACCCAAGGCGATGCGCGTCGCTGTCCGCGTCTACGGGCGCAGCGCCGTCGTGCTGGTCGTCCTGGTGGCCGTGACGGGCACGGTGAGCGCGCTGGTGCTGCTGCCGTCGGCGCAGGACTGGACCGGCACGGCGTACGGCCGGCTGCTGCTGGTCAAGATCTCGGTCTTCGCGCTGGGGCTGCTCGCCGCGGCGCTGGCCCGGGCCCGGCTGCAGCGCAGGACCGCCGCTGCGGCGCCGCCGACCCGGCTGCTCGGGCGGGCGGCGGGAGTGGAGGCGGCGTTGCTCGCCGCCGTCGTGCTCGCCGCGGCGACCATCACCTCGCTCACCCCGGCGCGGCTGGTACCCGCCTCGTCCCTGCTCGCTGCCCCTGTCGGACCCACGGTCCGGGTTGCGGAGCGGGTCCATCAGGTGAGTGTC
Organism: Mycobacteriales bacterium; assembly: GCA_038200075.1. Classification (GTDB taxonomy): domain Bacteria; phylum Actinomycetota; class Actinomycetes; order Mycobacteriales; family SCTD01; genus SCTD01. Next base: position 2,640 of record JBBPYI010000035.1, on the reverse strand, counting down.
TCTGCGGTCGCGTCGCAAGGCCGCGTCGAGCTGCGCGCCGACGCCCCTGACGACGGCCGTCCGCTGCGCATCGACCTCACCGCGCAGCAGCGCACCCCGGCCGGCCGAACGGTGCGCCTCGCGCTGACCAGCTGCGGCCCGGCCTGCTGGACCGGGCCCGTCGACTGGGCCACCGGCGGCAACGACCTGCTCCTTCAGGTCGATGCCGGACGCTGGCAGGCCGGAGGGACCAGCCTGCCGGTCACCTGGCCGGTCACCCCCGCGCCAGGGCTTCTGGCGCGGGTGCAGACCGCGATGGGTGCGCGCACCTCGATCGACACGGTCGAGACGGTGACGTCGGGCTTCGGGGTGGTGCTGCCGTCGCGTTCACGTCGTACCGGCAAGGACTTCCTGTCTGCCCAGCCGTGGAACGACGGCGGCGCGACCGACGCGGTCCTCGTCGGAGGTGGGGGGCGGCGTGCCCTGCTGTTCGCGCTGCCGGCTCTGGGCTACCACTTCACGATGGTGCTGGATGCCTCCGACCGGATCGTCTCGGAGCGCATCGTGACCCCGAACCACCTGCTGACCAGGCAGTACAGCTACCCGTAGTGATCAGTGGGCGGCGCGCAGGACGAACAGCCCCGCAGTGAAGACCGCGACACCAGCCAACAGCTGCAGGAGCCCAGCTCGTCGGGCCGGTCGCACCAGCAGCAAGAACACCACCGACAGGACTGCGGCCTGCGCCGCGACGCCGGCGTCGGTACTGGGCAGCAGCAGGTCGATGAGCCAACCGCCCTCCGAGACGCGCCGCTCCAGGTCGGTGGGCACAGGCAGCACGGGGGGGCGCGGTAGCGGAGTCGGGCTGGGCGTCACGATGCACCGTAGCCCTTGGTACACCGGGGGAGTACGTTTCGAAGAACGACGACGTGAGGAGCACGGGTGGCGACCAGCCCCAGCCCGAAGGCAACCGGCTGCGACGACGGCCGGGAGATGATGCCCGCGGACAAGCGCGACGAGGCGCTCACACGCCTGGCGCGTGCGTCAGGTCAGGTCGCCGGGATCAGCCGGATGATCGACGACGGCAGGCACTGCACCGAGGTGCTGCAGCAGATCGCGGCGGTGCAGAAGGCGCTGGACGCCGTTGGCAACATCGTGCTGCGCAACTACCTCGAGCGGTGTGTCACCACTGCGATCGAAGGCGGTGACCCGCTCATCTACGACGAGCTCATGAAGGTCTTCGCCCGCTACCGGTGAAGGGCAAGGGGCGGTCGGACCGAGGCCCCGGTACGCTGGGGTCGTCCTCGCGGGCGTAGCACAATGGTAGTGCGCTTGCTTCCCAAGCAAGACACGCGGGTTCGATTCCCGTCGCCCGCTCCATCGTGGTGAACGACCGTTCGCCTGACACCAGCCCCTGCAGTCCACGACCCGCGGCCGCGGTTCTTGATCACGCGGTAGGTGCGGCCCGGTTGGGCACGTACCGCGTGATCAAGCAGGCTGTACGGGCGCGCGCGCTCAGGTCCCGCGGCCGGCGTCGATGCTCCCGCGGTAGGTGCGGCGGCCCGCCCCACCTACCGCGTGTCATGGAGAGCTAGTCCGCGCGCGGCGGCTCGTGGCCGCCGGGGCCCTGGTCCTCGGAGTCGCCGCCGGGCGCGTCGCCGGGGGTGCTGTCGGCGATCGGGGACCCCGGGGCGGTCGCGGCCGGACCGCGTCCCTCGGGCGTACGTGTGGGAGCCTGGTCCTCGTCAGGTGCGGCCGAAGGCGCAGCGGTTGCCGGGGAGTCCTCGACCGTACGACCCGAGCTGGCGGGGTCCTGGGCCATCGGCGCGGGCTCGGTGCCAGCAGACTGCGCGAGCTGGCCGTAGTCGGCCTGCGCGGTCTCCTCGGGGGTGGCGCCGACCGGCTTGGGGGCCTCCACGCCGGCATCGGCCAGAACAGCGTCAGCCGGCGCAGCCGGTGCCCCCGCCATGGCCGGCTGCTTCACCGGGGCAACCAGCGAGCGGGCCAGGATCTGGCTGACGTCCAGCACCTGCACGTCGTCGCGGGCCGAGCCGGCCTGCTGCTTGGCTGTGACAGCGTCGGACAGCATGACCATGCAGAACGGGCAGGCGGTCGAGATGATGTCCGGGTCCAGGCCGAGGGCCTCGTCGGTGCGCTCGACGTTGATCTGCTTGCCGATCTTCTCCTCCATCCACATGCGCGCGCCACCGGCGCCGCAGCAGAAGCCGCGCTCCTTGCAGCGCGGCATCTCCTGGGCGTTGAGGCCCTGGATGGCGGCGAGCACCTCGCGCGGCGGGGTGTAGACCTTGTTGTGCCGGCCCAGGTAGCACGGGTCGTGGTAGGTGACCTTCTCGTCCACGGCCGTGATCGGGACCAGATGGCCCTCCGACACCAGCTGCCCCAGCAGCTGGGTGTGGTGCACGACGTCGTAGTGCCCGCCGAGCTGGGGGTACTCGTTGGCCAGGGTGTTGAAGCAGTGCGGGCAGGTCGCCACGATCTTGAGGTGCTTGTCGGCCGTGGCGCCGATGCCGTTGAGGGTCTCGACGTTCTCGGCGGCGAGCATCTGGAAGACGAACTCGTTGCCGAGGCGCCGGGCCGGGTCACCGGTGCAGGTCTCGCCCTTGCCGAGGACGGCGAACTCGACGCCGGCGGTGTGCAGCAGCT
>JBBPYI010000034.1:0-3589 GCA_038200075.1 Mycobacteriales bacterium | reverse complement strand
TCGCTCCCGGCAGCGCGCCGAGCGCGATCGGGACGGTGAGCAGGGCAGCGGCCAGGGCGAGCGGGGAACGGCGGGGCAGGCGCACGAGGTCTCCGGGGTCTGTCGACGAAGGGGATACGGGCTGTCTTCGGCGTCGCCGGCGTGGTCCCTGCTTGCTGCCGACAATCGGCTGGGCTCCTGTCGGCCCCCACGGCTAGCCTGCTGCCACCTGTCGACGAAGGGCTTTCCCGTGCTCCGCATGTCCACCCTGTTCCTTCGCACCCTGCGTGAGGACCCGGCGGACGCCGAGGTGCCGAGCCACAAGCTGCTGGTGCGCGCCGGCTACGTCCGCCGCGTTGCGCCCGGCATCTACTCCTGGCTGCCGTTGGGCCTGAAGGTGCTCAACAAGGTCGCCGCGGTCGTGCGCGAGGAGATGGACGCGATCGGCGCGCAGGAGGTGCAGTTCCCCGCGCTGCTGCCCCGCGAGCCCTACGAGACGACCGGTCGCTGGACGGAGTACGGCGACGGGCTTTTCCGGCTCAAGGACCGCAAAGGCAACGACTACCTGCTCGGCCCGACCCACGAGGAGCTGTTCACCCTGATGGTCAAGGACGGCGCGACGTCCTACAAGGACCTGCCGCTGAGCCTCTACCAGATCCAGACCAAGTACCGCGACGAAGCCCGCCCTCGCGCCGGCATCCTGCGTGGCCGCGAGTTCCTCATGAAGGACAGCTACTCCTTCGACCTGTCCGACGAGGGCCTGGAGACCAGCTACCAGGCGCACCGCGGGGCGTACGCCGTGATCTTCGAGCGGCTCGGGCTGGCGTACAAGATCGTCAGTGCCGTCTCCGGCGCGATGGGTGGCAGCGCCAGTGAGGAGTTCCTCGCCGTCGCACCGACGGGGGAGGACACCTACGTCAGCTGCCCGTCCTGCGACTACGCCGCCAACGTCGAAGCGGCGACCGTACGCGTGCCCGCCGACACCGACCCCGCGCAGGCGGCGCCGCTGGAGGTGCTCGACACCCCCGACACCCCCACGATCGACAGCCTCGTGACGGTGATGAAGGAGCTCGGTCACGACGTCACCGCGGCCGACACGCTCAAGAACGTCGTGCTGCAGCTCCGGCTCCCCACGGGCGAGCGCTCGGTGCTGGTCGTCGGCGTCCCCGGCGACCGTGAGGTCGACCTCAAGGCGGTCGAGGCCAACGTCTTCCCGGCGGAGGTCGAGCCGTTCGACGACTTCGCCAAGCACCCCGGTCTGGTCAAGGGCTACATCGGGCCGCAGGTGCTGGCGGGCCTGAAGATCCGCTACCTCGTGGACCCGCGCATCACGCTCGGCTCGGCCTGGGTGACCGGCGCGAACGAGCCCGGCAAGCACGCCCGCAACGTCGTGATGGGCCGGGACTTCACTCCCGACGGCGTCGTGCCGGCGGCTGAGGTGCGCGAGGGCGAGGGCTGCCCGGTCTGCGGCTCGCCGCTCAGCATCGACCGCGGCATCGAGATCGGCCACGTCTTCCAGCTCGGCCGCAAGTTCGCCGACGCCTTCTCCCTCGACGTCCTCGGCCCGGAGGGCAAGCCGGTCCGGGTGACGATGGGGTCCTACGGGATCGGGGTCGCCCGCGCGGTCGCCGCGATCGCCGAGCAGTCCCACGACGACAAGGGCCTGATCTGGCCACGCAGCGTGAGTCCCGCCGACGTGCACGTCGTCGGCGTCGGCAAGGGTGACCACAAGCCGGTCGCCGAGCGCCTGGCCGCCGAGCTGGAGAGCCGTGGACTGACGGTCCTGCTCGATGACCGCAAGACCTCCCCGGGGGTGGCGTTCAAGGACGCCGAGCTGCTCGGCATCCCGACCACGCTGGTGATCGGCAAGAGCCTGGACGACGGCGAGGTCGAGCTGCGCGACCGCCGCACGGGCGACTCGCGCCGGATCGCACTCGACGACGCTGTGGAGGCGGTTGTCGCAGAGGTCCGCGGCGCGAAGGCCTGACGTGGCCGGCAAGGCAACGCCCGCGACCCTGCTGCTGGAGCGCGAAGGCGTCGCACATGTCGTGCACGCCTACGAGCCGGGCCCGGGGCCGTACGGCGCGGCCGCCGCCACCGCACTCGACGTCGAGCCCGACCGGCTTCTCAAGACGCTGCTGGCCGACCTCGACGGCCGGCTGGTCTGCGCGGTCGTGCCGGCCTCGGGCTCGCTGGACCTCAAAGCCCTGGCCACGGCCCTCGGCGGCAAGCGGGCCGTGATGGCCGAGCCGGCCGCCGCCGAGCGCTCCAGCGGCTACGTCGTCGGCGGCATCAGCCCGCTGGGCCAGCGCACCGCCCTGCCGACGGCCGTCAACGAGACCGTCGAGCTCTACGACACCGTCTACGTCAGCGCTGGTCGGCGCGGGCTGTCCCTGGAGCTCGCCCCTGCCGACCTGCTGCGCCTGACCGGCGCGGTCGTCGCGGACCTGGCCCGCCCGTGACGGTGCGCCACCTCATCGGAAGATCCCCAGGACCCCGGTGCTGGGGATGTTCCCGTGTTGCCGACCGGGGAGGTGCGGGTCAGCCGGAACCGGGCAGGGCGACGGTGGCGGGGCGGGTGCCGGCGAGCAGGCGCCACTGGGTGGCGCGGACGGCCGTCTCGGTCAGCCCGGCGACTGCCAGCGCCCGCAGCGCCGGGTCGTCGGTGCCTCCCACCAGGTCGCGCCAGCGCTGCGACATGCCCTCCTCCAGCTGGACGGCCAGGGCGTACGCCGCCGTCTCGTCGGCCACGGCCACGTCGTAGGCAGGCTCAGCGGTGGCCGGGCTGACCCCGCGCTCCCGCAGGCGCGCGGCCAGCTGGTCGCGGCGGGCCCGGTGCGAGTCGAAGGCCAGCAACGCCGCAGGCCGGGTCGCGTCGTCGAGCCGGGCGCCCAGCACCCCGTAGCCGTAGACGGTGGCGTGCGCCGCCTCCAGCAGCACAGTCAGCAGCGAGCCCTCCCCACTGAGCTCAGAAGCACCGCTCACACCAGCACCACGGCGTGGCTCGCCTCGCTGGCCGACAGCGCCGCGAGCAGCGCGGCCAGCGGGCGGGACGCGGCCGGGACGTCGCCCGCATGGGCGGTGGCGGTGGCGCGCTCGGCCTGCACCAGGGAGGCCAGCGCGGCGGCGGCGGTCTGCGGAAGAGGGACCGCGGCCGGCCCCGACCCGGCGGAGGCCGACGCCGACGGGGTGTCCGCGGGCGCTGGTCCGGTCAGCGCCGTCAGGTGGGCGACGTGCTCGGCGCGCACGGGCAGCAGCCGCTCGCCCAGGGCGGGCAGCACCAGCAGCACCGCGTCGTACGCCTGGAGCAACGAGCGCTCTCGCGCCACCGCGGCCTCCCGCAACGCCACATCCGGGTCGATCGGGGCAGGCGCGGGGGCAGCGCGCTCGGTGCAGGCCGTCAGCAGCAGCAGGCCGCCGGCGCCCAGCAGCTCGCGGCGGGTCGGTCTCATCCCGGCCATCCGACCACAGCCGGGCTCAGGTGTAGCGACGGTCCTGCGCGATCGCGGCCGCCAGCAGCGCGGCGACGGCGGGCACGCTGGCACTGGTTCGGCGCATGATCTCGGCGACGTCGGCCTCCCCGCGGCCCTCCGCGTCAACCAGGCGCACC
>JBBPYI010000033.1:0-3187 GCA_038200075.1 Mycobacteriales bacterium | reverse complement strand
CGTTGACCCGACCGAACTCCGCACGCAACCAGTCGCGCTGGAAGCGGAAGCGCTCGTGCCGGGCCGGCTCGCTGAACGGCGCCATGTAGTCGACGAGCTTGGTGACGTCGACCTGGACACCCGGCTTGACGAAGCGCTCCTCGCGCAGCCGGCGCAGCACCTCGTCGGGGTCGTCGCCGAGCAGGGCGGCGATGAGTCTGCCGAACGTGGAGGGCATCCCGTGGGGCATGGCCAGGGTGGAACCGAAGTCCAGCACCCCGAGCCGCCCGTCCGCCAGGGCCAGGAAGTTGCCTGGGTGCGGATCGGTGTGCAGCAGGCCGGCGCGTGCGGGGCCGCTCACCAGGAAGCACTGGTACTGGCCGGCGGCACGGTCGCGCTCGGCCTGGGTTCCGGTGCGAGCCACGACCGACAGGGCCTGGCCGTCGAGCCACTCCATCACCAGCACCCGTGAGGTGGCGTGCAGCACCGCGGGGATGACGACGTCGGGGTCGTCGGCGTACGCCCGCGCGAAAGCCCGCTGGGAGCGCGCCTCGTGGAGGTAGTCCAGCTCCTCGGTCAGCCGGTCGCGCAGCTCGGCGACCAGTGGCGGGAGCGCGAGGCCCCGGGCCACCAGCGCCGCGAGCCGGGACACGATCGAGATGACCCGGACGTCTGCAGCGAGCGCCTCGCGCACGCCCGGGTACTGCACCTTGACCGCGACGGCACGGCCGTCGGCCCAGCGGGCCCGGTGGACCTGGCCGATGGAGGCGGCTGCGCTCGCCGGCTCATCGAAGGATGAGAATCGCCTCCTCCAGTCCGAACCCAGCTCGGCCACCAGCACCGGCTCGATCTCGATGAAGGGCAGCGGCTCGTTGGAGTCCTGCAGTCCCGCGAGCGTCTCGCGCCAGGTCTGCTCGGGGTCCTGCGGGAAAAGCGCCTCGACCGTGGACAGCAGCTGGCCCGCCTTGAGCGCCCCGCCCTTCAGGTCGCCCAGTACCCGGCGGGTGCGGGCCGCGTTGCGAGCCCGCAGCTCGGACGCGACCCGTTCGCGGTCCTGTCCCGCAGCCCGGCGCGCCAGCCCCTCGAGTCCCAGCACGGCCGTACCTGCAGGCAGTGACAGCAGCCGGGCCGTACGGGCCAGGCTCACACCGCGCAGGTGTCGCCGTCGCAGCCGGGCGCGTCCGCGCCGCCGGCCGCGACCATCTGCAGCGGCTTGCTCTCGGCGTACGCCGTCGCGAGCACCTGGCCGAGAGCCTCGGCGGGCTGCGCCCCGGACACGCCGTACTTCCCGTCGACGACGAAGAAGGGCACCCCGCTGATGCCGTACGCCCTGGCCTGCGCCTCGTCGGCGCGGACGGCGTCGGCGTAGCGGTCGGAGGCGAGCACTGCGCGGGCCTCGTCGGCGTCGACGCCGGCTTCAGAGACCAGGCGCACCAGCGTCTCGTGGTCGCCGATCGGCTCGCCCTCGGTGAACGTCGCGAGGACCAGACGCTCCTTGACGGCGTCCTGCACCCCGCTGTCATGGGCGAGGTGCAGCAGGCGGTGGGCGTCGAAGGTGTTGCCGACCCGGGCGATGTCGAAGCGGAAGTCCAGCCCGTCCTGAGCGGCTGCGGCCGTCATCGTGTCGATCATCTGCTGGCCCTCGGGGACGGAGACGCCGTACTTGGTGGCCAGCATCTGCGCGTAGTCGCCGATCCGCTCCTGCGGCGCGCCGGGGTCGAGCTCGAAGGAGCGCCACACCACCTCCACCTCGTCGCGGTGGGGGAAGGCGGCCAGCGCGGCTTCGAAGCGGCGCTTGCCGATGTAGCACCAGGGGCAGACGACGTCGGACCAGATCTCAACTCTCATGCTGGTGCCAACACGCTCCGGGCCCTGGTGCTTCCGGTCAGCCCTGCTCGATGCGGCGTACGCGGATCGGGCCCTTGGCGGTGGAGCCGTCGACAACCCGGCCGCCCTGGGTGATCTCGACCTGGCCGCTCGCGACCAGCCGCCGAGCCGCCGCTCGCGCCGGCTCCATCAGCGGCCGCCAGTCCTCGCCGCCGATCGACCGGGCGGCCTCGGACGGGCAGACCGTGGCCCCTCGCGCGCGCCGCTGCAGCAGCGAGAGCAGCGCGGCCTCCAGTGCGGTGTCGGTGCCGGAGACGCCCTGGCGGCGGCAGCCCTGGGAGCAGTAGCGGACCTCGTCCCAGTCGCGCTCCCACTTCTTGCGCCAGGTGATGGTGCGACCGCAGGCCTGGCAGGGCTTGGTCGGGCTGATCACGTGAGCAGCACCCCGAGGAGCCAGACGCCGACCATCAGGACGCCGGCGGTCAGCTCGGCCAGCAACCCCAGCCCGACGGCTCGCAGGACGTTGCCGGTGGACCGGAGCGCCTCGCGGCCGTTGCCGAGCCGCTGCGCCTCGGACAGGTAGGCCCCGGCGACCCCGCCGATCAGGAGCCCGAGCGGTGGGAGCAGCACCAAACCGACCACCGCTGTGCCCACTGCCCAGACGAGCGTGCTCCGGGGCAGGCGTCCGGCCAGCCGGCGGGCGGGCAGGGCGTACTTCGCGGCGATGCCGGCGGCGAACAGGACGGTCATGGCGGTCAGGACGAGCCAGCGACCCGTGCCGTCCGTCTGCACCAGCAGGGCCCAGCCGACACCGGCGGCCAGGACCAGTGCCGTGCCGGGCAGCAGGGGGACGACGACCCCGGCCAGACCAACCAGCATCACCAGGGCGACCAGGAACGTGCCCACCGAGCTAGACCGGCAGGGGAGCGCCGAGCACGTCCTCGGTGAGCTGCCACAACCGCGCGGCAACGGCCGGGTCCTTGGCGCAGTGGTAGACGTCGAGCAGCTCCGGGCGTCCGCGCACCTGCCCGAACCGGGCCGGGCCGACGAACGCTCCGCTGGGGGTGCTGTGGTCCAGGGCGCGCAGGGTCGGCAATGCACCGGCTGCCGCAGACTGCAGGGCGACTTTGGTGACGACCTTCGACAGCGGCGCCAGGATCCTGCGGCCACCGTCGGACAGCTGGCGGGCGAACAGATTGGTGGCACTGACGCCTGGGTGGACGGCGACCGCGCTGACCGGCGAGCCGGCCTTGCCCGCGCGTCGGTGCAGCTCCTGGGCGAACAGCAGGTTGGCCTGCTTGGTGTTGCTGTAGACGACCTTGCCGTCATAGGTCGAACCGGGCTCGGCGAGCTCGTCACGGCTGGTCGTGGCCGTCAGGCG
>JBBPYI010000032.1:0-3230 GCA_038200075.1 Mycobacteriales bacterium | reverse complement strand
GTCCCACCCGAAGTCGGCGACGGCCCGGGCCCGCCCGGCGCGGCCCATCTCGGCGGCGCGGGCGGGGTCCGCCAGCACCTCGGTGAGCGCCCGGGCCAGGGCGTCTTCGAAGCCGCGCGGGTCGGCCTCGTCGTAGTGCACGAGCACACCGGTCTCGCCGTCGACGACGACCTCCGGGATGCCGCCGACGTCACTGGCCACGACAGCGGTTCCGCAGGCCATCGCCTCGAGGTTGACGATCCCGAGCGGCTCGTAGACCGACGGGCACACGAAGACGGTCGCGTGCGAGAGCAGCTGCACGACGTCGGCCTTGGGCAGCATGTCGCTGATCAGCACCACGCCCGGCCGGGCGGCCTGCAGCTCGGCAACGAGAGCGGCTGTCTCCGCGGCGATCTCAGGGGTGTCCGGTGCGCCGGCGCACAGCACCAGCTGCCCCGGCACGTCTTTGGCCGCTCGCAGCAGGTGCGCGAGCCCCTTCTGGCGGGTGATGCGACCGACGAACACGGCGTACGGCGCGGCCGGGTCGACGCCGTGCCGCTCGAGGACGTCCGTCTCGACCGAGGGTGCGTAGACGTCGGCGTCGATGCCGTTGTAGATGACGTGCACCCGCGCCGGATCGAGCTCGGGGTAGCTGGCCAGCACGTCGCGGGCCATCCCGCGGCTGACCGCCACGACGGCATCGGCGGCCAGCACCGCCGTGCGCTCAGCCCAGGACGAGATCGCGTAGCCACCGCCCAGCTGCTCGGCCTTCCACGGCCGGTGCGGCTCGAGTGAGTGGGCCGTGACGACGTGCGGGACGCCGTGCAGCAGCGCCGACAGGTGACCGGCGAGATCGGCGTACCAGGTGTGGGAGTGCACCAGGTCGACCCCGCCGGTTGCGGCCGCGATCGACAGGTCCGTCGAGAGGACCTGCAGGGCAGGGTTGGCAGACGCCAGCCGGGGGTCGGGGGAGTGGGCGCTCGCGCCCGCGTCCGTGCCTCCGAAGGAGTGCACGTCGACGGCCGCCCCACGGGCGCGCAGGGCCACAACCAGGTGCTCGACGTGCACGCCGGCCCCGCCGTACACCTGCGGTGGCCACTCCCTGGTCAGCAAGCCGATGCGCATGGGGCGAAACTAGTGCGCCATGATCCCCTCATGCGCTCACCCCGGGTCCTCGGCATCGTGCTCGCAGGCGGCGAAGGCAAGCGCCTCGCCCCGCTGACGGCCGATCGCGCCAAGCCAGCCGTGCCGTTCGGCGGGATCTACCGCCTCGTCGACTTCGTGCTGTCCAACCTGGTCAACGCCGGCTATCTGCGGATCGTGGTCCTGACGCAGTACAAGTCGCACTCGCTCGACCGGCACATCACCACCACCTGGCGGATGTCGACGCTGCTGGGCAACTACATCACCCCGGTGCCGGCCCAGCAGCGGCTCGGGCCGCAGTGGTTCCGCGGCTCCGCCGACGCCATCCACCAGAGCCTGAACCTGGTCTACGACGAGCAGCCCGACCACATCGTGGTGTTCGGCGCCGATCACGTCTATCGCATGGACCCGCGCCAGATGGTGGAGCAGCACATCGCCAGCGGGGCGGGCGTGACCGTGGCCGGCATCCGGATCCCGCGGGCCGAGGCGCACGGCTTCGGTGTCATCCAGACCGGTCCGGACGGCCGCAGCATCGAGGCTTTCCTGGAGAAGCCGGCCGACCCGCCTGGGCTGCCGGACGACCCGTCGATGGTCTACGCCTCGATGGGCAACTACGTGTTCTCCACCGAGGCGCTGCTGGAGGCGGTGAAGCTCGACGCCGGCGACGAGGGCTCGGTGCACGACATGGGCGGCAACATCATCCCGATGATGGTCGAGCGCGGCGGGGCGCAGGTCTACGACTTCAGCGACAACGACGTCCCCGGCGCGACCGAGCGCGACCAGGGCTACTGGCGCGACGTCGGGACGCTGGACAGCTACTACGACGCGCACATGGACCTGGTGTCGATCCACCCCGTCTTCAACCTCTACAACCGGCAGTGGCCGATCCTGACGACCTCCCCGGCGCTGCCCCCGGCGAAGTTCGTCTTCGAGGAGGCGGGCCGGATCGGCCAGGCCGTCGACTCCCTGGTCAGCCAGGGCGTGATCATCTCCGGTGGTCGGGTGCGGCGGTCCATCGTGAGCCCGGGCGTACGCGTGCACTCCGGCTCGGAGGTCTCCGGGTCGGTCCTGCTGCACGGCGTGGACGTCGGACGCGGGGCGGTTGTGAAGAACGCGATCCTGGACAAGAACGTCGTCGTGTGGCCGGGCGCCTCGATCGGCGTCGACCCGGCCCACGACCTGGAGCGCGGCTACACGATCACCGACGGCGGCGTGGTCGTGGTCGGCAAGGGTCAGCAGATCGTCGTCTGACCGGTCAGGCCAGCGACAGGGTGACCTCGACGTTGCCGCGGGTGGCGTTGCTGTACGGGCACACCTGGTGGGCGGCGTCCATCAGGGCGGCCCCCTGCGTGGCGTCGAGCGACGGGAGCGAGCCGATGAGGTTGACCGTCAGACCGAACACCGACCCCACCGTGCCCAGGCCGACCTCGGCGGTCATCTCGGCGCCCTCGGCGTCGACGCCCTGCTCGCGGGCGACCCGCTTGAGCGCGTTGAGGAAGCAGGCGGAGTAGCCCGCGGCGAACAGCTGCTCGGGATTGGTCTTGTCGCTGCCCTCCGGCCCGCCGAGCTCCTTGGGGTAGGCCAGCTCGAGGTCGAGCACGCCGTCGTCGCTGACGACCTCGCCGTCCCGGCCGCCGCGCGCCGTGGCCCTTGCGGTGTAGAGCACGTCCATCGGTGCGCCTCCAGAAGTAGGGGAGCGCACCTTCTCACGGGCGTACGCCGTGACCTAAGGGGCGGTCAGCGGCTCGCGGATGCGGGTCGTGAGCGTCGCGGGATTCATCGTGACCGCGGGCGTACGCGCGACCCAGGCGGCCAGCACCTCGCCGAGGCGGGTCGGCTCGGTCAGGTGGGGGAAGTGGCCGGACTGCTCGAAGACCTCGAGCGTCGTGCCGGGCACCGAACGGGCCAGCGACTCACCGTGCTCGACCGGGATGATGGCGTCCTTGCGGCCCCAGATGACGAACAGCGGCAGGTCTGCGGCGAGGTAGAGCCGGTCGCGGGCGTCGACGCGCTGACCGCCCGGGGCCAGGACGCTGCGGGCGGTGTGCCCGAACGCCTCGCGGGTGCCGCGGTCGCTCATCGCCCCGACCCCGACCAGGCACTCCTGC
>JBBPYI010000031.1:0-3527 GCA_038200075.1 Mycobacteriales bacterium | reverse complement strand
GCGACGAGAAGTGGGAGGCCCCGGCGTGCGTGCTGCCCGCCGAGCACCTGCGCTCGGTCGGCTTCAAGACGGTGCGAGCCCACCACCGCTTCCCGCGGCTGCGGCTGGAGCTGAAGTCGGCGGTGTCCTGGCGCGAGGACGTCGAGGTCGCGCTCGAGCGGCTCCTGGGTTCGATGAGCCCCGACCCGGTCCTGCGCCCCGTCTGAGCATGTCTGGCCTGCCGCCACCCCCGGTGACCATCGTGGTGCCGGGCCGTGGACAGGTCCCGACAGAGCTGCTGGCTGTCGGGGATCCGGCTGTCCGCCAGACGGTTCCGCCGTCGCGCTGGGTCGGGTTGGCGGCCGTCGCCGTCCTGACGGCGGGCGTCGTGCAGGTCGCGGCGTACGACCCGCCTGTCGTCGTCGCCCCGGTGCCACGACCGATCACCGGCGTACGGGTCGCCGCCGTCGACCTCGGGATCGGAGGCGGTCCGCTGCTGGAGCGCTTCGGGCTGCAGGTCAGCTCGCCGCGACGGCGCGGCGACAGCGGCAGCCCGTCGGTGCAGGACGAGGTGACCCTGCTCGCCATCACCGGACGGGGCTTCTTCGTCGACCTCGACGGGGGCGAGCTCCCCCTCCTGATCGGGCCGGCCGACCGGCGTGACGCGCAGGTCGTGCTCCGCGTCAGGGCGCAGGTGTCGGACTGCGCGATCGACTCGCAGGCGCAGCGGACGCTGGAGGTGCAGATCCGACAGGGCTCGCGCACCGGGCAGGTGAAGGTCGCGGTGGCCGGCGAGGTCGTACGCCTGCTCGACCGGTTGGTGGCCCGGAGCTGCCGGCGGCCGCGTGGCTGACATCCGCCCGGCCGCTGCCGCTGACGCCGACGGCATCGCCGCCGTCTACGCGCCCTACGTGACCGACACCGTGATCAGCTTCGAGGACGTGCCGCCGTCGGCGCAGGAGATGGCCGGCCGCGTCGCGCGGTCGCTGTCCTGGCTGGTCGCCGTCGAGGCCGGCTCGGTGGTCGGCTTCGCCTACGCCTGGCCGCATCGCGATCGCGCGGCGTACCGCTGGTCGGTGGACGTCTCGGTGTACCTCGCGCCGGCGGTGTGCGGCCGGGGGCTCGGTCGGGCGCTGTACGGCCGGCTGCTGCCGGAGCTGCGCGGTCGGGGTTTCGTCAACGCCTACGCCGGCGTGACGCTCCCGAACCCGGCGAGCATCCGGCTGCACGAGGCGTGGGGGTTCGTGCAGGTCGCCCGCTACCCGCACGTCGGCTTCAAGGCCGGCGCCTGGCACGACGTCGGCTGGTGGGCGCTGACCCTGGCGGACCCGCCGCCCGGCTTGCCCTGAGCCGGGTGTCGCCGATCGGGCTCCGTCACAGGAACGCGGGTAGCCGCATGACCCCGGTCGGCGGATCAAGGTCGGGCGGCAGGTAGAGCCGCTGCACCGCCACGAGCACCGCCTCGGCGACGGTGTCGCGGAAGGCCGGGTCGGCCAGGCGCGCCGCGTCACCAGGGTGCGTGACGTGGCCAAGCTCCAGGCGTACGACCGGCATGCGCGTGAGCCGCAGCAGCTCCCAGGTCTTCTCGTGCACGTGGCAGTCGAGCAGGTCGGTGCGCGCGACGACCTCGCGCTGCACCAGCGAGGCCAGCTGCTCACCGACGGTGGAGGTGGTGCCTCGGCCGGCCCCGAAGTGGTAGGAGGCGACGCCGTGGCAGCGCGGCGACGGGGAGCGGTCGACGTGCAGGGACAGCAGCAGGTCCGCGCCGGCGTCGTTGGCGAACCTCGCGCGCTCGGCGTCGGTCGGGCAGTTGTCGACACCGCGGGTGAGCAGCGCGCGCACGCCGACGGCGGTGAGGCGACCCTCGAGCCGGGCCGCGAGGTCCTCCACGATCGCGGCCTCCTGCAACCCGTGCCCGGTCGCGCCGCGATCCGAGCCGCCATGGCCGGGGTCGACGACGACCACCTTGCCGGGCAGCGCCGCGCCGGACCGGTGCAGCGCCTCGGTCTCACGCAGCACCTGCGGGCGCCCACCGGTGACGTGCCGGCCGAGCTGGCGCAGGGCGCGCAGCGTCCCGGGGCCGCAGGTGCCGTCGGCGAGCAGGCCGTACTCCTTCTGCAGCCCGCGCAGGGCCCCCTCGGTGCGCGCCCCGAACACACCGTCGGCGCGGCCGGCGTCGAAGCCGAGCTCCAGGAGTCGTTCCTGCAGCACCGCGACGTCATCGCCGACAAAGGGGTGCGTGGCCAGGCTCAGCAGGCGGTCGCCCAGGCTCCAGCGGGCCGCGGCCAGGGCGCGGTAGGTCTCGGGGCCCACGATCCCGTCGACGGACAGCCCGCGGCGCTGCTGGAACTCGCGCACCGCCCGGTCGGTGGCGGCGTCGTAGTCGTCAGACGCACCTGCGAGCAGGCCCAGACCGGTCAGCGTCGTCTGGATGTCGGCGACGGCCGGGCCGGTGTCGCCGAGGCGGTACAGCTGCACGCGGGGCCTTCCGGGACGGTCGGGTGGGGTCCTGACTCTAAAGGCAGCGGCCTGATCGACCGCGTCCGACTCCTCGGGCTCCGTCGCTGTCGGGTGATGTCCCGCCACGGCCGGCAAGAGCTGGCGCGTCGGTACAGGTTCCCGAGCACCAACGCGATGACCGCTCCTATGGCGATGAGCAGGGTCACGACGAGGGCGAGCAGGGCGAAGGCGCTTCGGGCGTCCTGAGCGGTGCCCCTCATCACGCACACGAGAGAGGCTGTGGTCGACCGGCCCAGCTCCTCGTAGCTCCACCTCTGCGGCCTGCGGCCCCGGTCGTTCTCGGTGCCAGCATCGCCTGGGTCACGCTCGACGCCGGCACCGAGATCACACCGCCCGATCGCCCGGCCAGCGGCGGCGACCGGTAGTTGCGGCTACACGTGGTCTGCGCAGCTCCGGTTGTCGAACGGCTCTCGGGATGTGCAGAGATCTACCTACCGATTACAGGGTGCCGCGCGGGCGAGCAGCAGCAAACAGCCAGGACTATCGCCGCGCCATCCGGCTTGCCAGCCCGGCGGCAACAAGGAGGCAGGGGCGAGGACGAAGAGCGCCCCGGGTCCTGTCGCGGGCAGCGACGCGTCCGCGGTTGCCTCGGGGGCGGAAGGCCCGCAGGGCCCGATCCGGGAGGTCCTTGGGTCGTGCTTCGAGGCGGAGAGGATGCCGTCGTCCCTGGGGCTGTCCGAGCAGCCTTGGGCGGAGTGGCGGTCTTGGCGGCGGGGAGCGGCGCGAGGTCTACCCAGATGGCGGTGTAGTCCAGGCTCACCCGGTCGCCGACGCTGGTGATCGAGTAGCCCTGGCCGTGGTCGCCGCTGCGGGCGTCCAGCCCGGCTGTGGTGCTGGTGAGCGTCAGTTCGCCCGTGTTCGCGGTGATGAAGTTGATTCCGCCGGTTTTCTCTGCACCGGCGCAGCCGGGACGAAACTTGGAGAACTCGTCGGGCTGTTCGGAGTGGTAGGTGCAGAAGCGCCCGTCGTACACCAAGGTCGGGTTGTTGGTGGTCGCGATGTGACCGAAGGTCAAGGCCGGCCCCTTC
>JBBPYI010000030.1:0-4328 GCA_038200075.1 Mycobacteriales bacterium | reverse complement strand
CTTCCTGTCCCGCGTGCACAACCCGATCGGCGTGAAGCTCGGCCCGACGACCAGCCCGGCGACGGCCGTCCGGCTGTGTGAGCGCCTCGACCCGGCGCAGCAGCCGGGGCGGCTGACCCTCATCGCACGGATGGGCGCCGGCAAGGTCCGCGACGTGCTGCCCGCCATCGTGCAGGCCGTCGAGGAGTCCCGCGGCGCCCGCAGCGTCGTGTGGGAGTGCGACCCGATGCACGGCAACACCACCGAGACCGCCAACGGCTACAAGACCCGGCACTTCGACGACGTGATGGACGAGGTCAAGGGCTTCTTCGAGGTGCACGCCGAGGGGGGCTCCTGGGCCGGCGGTGTGCACGTCGAGCTGTCCGGCGACGACGTCACCGAGTGCCTCGGCGGCGGCCAGCAGCTCACCGAGGCCGACCTGGTCGGTCGCTACGAGACCGCCTGCGACCCCCGGCTCAACACCAGCCAGGCGCTGGAGCTGGCGTTCCTGGTGGCCGAGATGCTGCAGCAGCGCCGCGAGCGGTAGCGCGCCTCAGGCCTGCGCGCGAAAGCCGGTCTGCGCGGTCGACACCCCGTCGGTGGCCCGGACGGTGTGGCGGCCCGGCAGGTTGTTGGGGTCCTCGACCGTCAGCTGCGTGCTGAACCGCCCCGCGTTGTCCGCGATGGCGCTGGTGCCCGAGCCGGTCGGCTCGCCGAGGGTGTCGAGGTACTCGACCGCGATCTGGGCACCGGGCGGCCAGCCGGATCCGCTGACGGTCACTGCTGTCCCGTTGGGCCCGGAGTCAGGATCGAGGGAGATCGCCGGCTCGGCAGCGGGCGCCCGCGAGGGCTCTGGACGCCGAGAGGGCTCCGGCGGTGGGGACGGCTGCGGTGGCGGGACCTGGAAGACCGAGGTCTGCGGGGGCTGCTCGGCCACGGTCGGCGGTGGCGCCGTGACGCGCGGGGCGGGCGGCGACGGCGAAGCCAGGCGTACGCCGGCGGGGAGCTGTCCGTTGGCGCCGGCCAGCTGGGTCGTGTCACTGCCCCGGCTGAGCAGCAGGCCCGCCCCCAGGCCCAGGAACGCGGCAACCACGAGGGCAAGCACAGCCAGCAGGGGGGAGAACAGCCGTGGGTCCTCGTCCTCGTCCTGCTCGAGCTGCTCGCGGCCGCGCAGCAGCAGAGCGGCGGTGCTGGGCAGCGCCCGTCGGGCGACGTCCTCCACATGGGTCAGGACCGCGGCGCGGTCGGCCTCGGACAGGGCGACGACCGTCAGGCCCGTCAGCAGCAGGTGTGCGCGCTGCTGCGCGTCGGTCACGGCTCGGCACGAATCGCAGGACAGCGCATGGCGCCGTACGGTCGCGTCGCGGGCTCGGACCGGACCACCCTCACCGAGGCGGGCCAGCACGCCGAGGTCGTCCTGGTGGGCGGCCGGCTGGGGGGCCGGCTCGTCGTCGATCAACGGGATCAGGGCAAGTCGGGCCGCACCGACGAGCCGCATCGCGCCGGCCGGATCGGTGCCGAGCGCCGCAGCGACCGACACCTCGGGCAGGTCGTAGGAGTCGCGCAGCAGCAGCGCGACCCGCTCGCGCTCGGGCAGCTGCTCCAAGGACTCGGCCAGGATCTGCTGGTCGTCGTCGTCGGCGAGCACCCCCCCGCCCAGTGGCAGGTCGGGATGGCCGGCAGCGGCACGACGGCCCAGGTCCCGGGCTCGGGCAAACCACCATCCGACCGCGTCCTCGACCGTCTCGGGGGCGGTGGCGACCACCTCGACGAGATCGACGGCGCTGGTCTCGACGACCTCGACGGCCTCCGCGGGCGCGCAGCCCAGCCGGCGCACGGCGTCGTGGACCCGGTCCAGGTGCACGCGCACTGCGGCCACCAGGTCCTCGGCCGAGATGCCTGCCGCCCGGGGGTTCTCATCCACACCGCTGAGCCTAGGGGGAGTGTCTGCCTAGCCTGGTGACCATGGCCTCATCCTCCGCCCCGATCGACCTGCGCAGCGACACCCTGACCCGCCCGACACCCGGCATGCGGGCGGCCATGGCGGCGGCCGAGGTCGGCGACGACGTGTACGGCGAGGACCCGTCGGTCAACGCCCTGGAGGAGCAGGTCGCCGCGCTGTTCGGTCACGAGGCGGCGGTCTTCGTGCCGAGCGGCACCATGGGCAACCAGATCTGCCTGCGCCTGGTCGTGCCGTCCGGCGAGGAGCTGCTCTGCGACGCCGACGCGCACGTCGTGACCTATGAGTACGGCGGCGCCGCGCAGCACGGCGCCAACCCGCGCCGCACCACGCGGGGTGGGTTGATGGACGCCGCCGGCGTCGGGCCGTACCTGCGGCCCGACGGCTGGGGGACCGTGGCGACCCGGGCAGTCAGCGTCGAGCAGACCCACAACCGCGGCGGCGGGCTGGTGCACCCGCTGGCCGACCTGCAGGGCCTGCGGACGCTGACCGCCGAGCACGACATCGCCCTGCACTGCGACGGCGCTCGCATCTGGAACGCCGCCATCGCGTCGGCGACCCCGCTGCAGGACTACGGGGCGCTGTTCGACACGCTGTCGGTCTGCCTGTCCAAGGGCCTCGGGGCGCCGGTCGGGTCGGTCGTGGTGACCAGTGCTGCGCGCGCCGCGGAGGCCAGGGTGCTGCGCAAGCGACTGGGGGGTGGGATGCGCCAGGCCGGCGTGCTGGCGGCAGCCGGCGCGTACGCCCTGACGCACCACGTCGAGCGGCTGGCCGAGGACCACCGCCGCGCGGCGCTGATCGGCTCGGCGCTCGACGTCACGACGGTGGAGACCAACATCGTGCCGCTGCACGTCCCCGATGCCCGGGCGCTCGCGGCCGCTGCCCGCGAGCAGGGCGTGCTGATCTCGGTCGTCGGGCCGCAGCGGGTGCGTCTGGTCACCCACCTCGACGTCGACGACGTCGGCGCCCTGAGGGCGGCCGGCGTCGTCGCGTCGCTGGTGCAGCGGTGACTAGGGCTTGGCCGCCGGGACCTTGGTGACGTAGAAGCCGAGCTCCAGGTCGTCGCTGAAAATGTAGCCGGGCCGGGGCGCGTACTGCTTGGCCGACCAGGTGTTGGCGCCGTCCGGGATGATGAAGCCGGTCTCGACCAGGCCGATGCCGTTGCCGCCGTAGGCCAGCGAGGCGGTGGTCCGGGGCTTGCCGGCCGCGTCGTAAAGGCCGGAGAAGTCAAGGACCCGGCTGCCGGCGGTGTACCAGCCCAGCGTGATTGACTTCTTGTCGGGGTTGAGATCCATGACGTGGGCCGTGCAGGCGCCTACGCCGCCAGGCTCGGTCGACTCCAACGTCCGGTTGGTCACCGGTCCGGTCGCGGCGAAGGTCTGACCCAGGTAGACCGGGTTGGCCTCGTCGCGGATGTCGTAGGTGTGGACGGCGCCGCCGGGGCAGGGGTACTCGAGCCCCCCGCCGGCCTCGTCACCGGCGAACAGGAACGCGCCGTCCGGGCTGACCAGGACGTCGTGGCCGATGGTGGCGCCGGGCGGGAAGAACGCGCTGATCATGGTTGGCTTGATCGGGTTGGTCGTGTCCAGGATCTGGAAGCTCGACACGCCGGCGGTGTAGGCCCGGGTGCCGGTGGCGTTGAAGCGGATGTCGTGCGGCGAGTTGCCCGGTCCGCGGTACTCACCGGCCAGCTTCGGGCGGCTGGGGTCCTTCAGGTCGTAGATCGGGACGTAGGAGCCCGTCTCCACGATCTCGCTGGTGTCGATGTAGAGGTAGCGACCGCCCGGCATCAGGCTCTGGTTGTGCGAGCCGGACGGGGTGGGTGCGGCGCCGATGACCTTGGGGGCGTAGATGTTGCGGATGTCGACGATGGCCGAGCCGGGCGGCGTGGGCTTCATCTCGCCGGTGGCGGCGTCGCGGTAGAGGCAGTTCGGGGCGGCCTTGCCGGTGCCGTTGGCGATGATGACCAGCGACCGCTCCCGGCTGATCTGGATGTCGCCCTGGCTCAGCGCGCAGGGGATCTCGGCCGCCACGAACGGCTTCTCGGGCTCGGTGATGTCCACGATCTTGGTGGTGGAGCTCTCGTTGCCGACGACCGCGAAGTGCCGCTGCTTGTCCTTGCCCGAGTTGGCGACCATCTTGCCCGCTGCGTTGCGGTAGCGCTTGAGGTCGCGGCTGAAGAACTCGAGGTCGGTCCCGCCCGTGCCGGCGAGCTGGGCGACGAGCTCGAGCCCGCCGCCCGTCCGGGCTTCGGGCAGTGAGCGCTCGTTGCCGACGGCGGCGGTGGCCAGCGGGGTGGCAGCGAGGGCAGTCAGGGCAAGAGCGAGGCGCAGGCGCACAGGGGTCTCCTTGTGAGGGGTGTCCTGTCTGCTTCGACCTCCACGGCGCG
>JBBPYI010000029.1:0-5689 GCA_038200075.1 Mycobacteriales bacterium | reverse complement strand
TCCCGCGGCGACGGGACTCCAGGACCACCTCGTCACCGGGCCTGGCCCGTCCGGCCAGCACCACCTGCGCACCGAGCGGCGCGCTGGCCGGCCCGGTGAGCACCGGCAGGGTCAGCGTCTGCCCGTCAGGAGTGGAGGATGAGCCGGAAGCCGCCCAGAGCTCGTGGTCGTCGACGCCGGCGTAGGAGGCGGTGACACGACCGGCTGGGTCGAAGGCGCCCTCGCGCACCCTGCTCCAGGTCGTGGCCCCACGACGCCGGGCCCACAGGGCGACCTGCGCCCCTGCCGGACCGGTCACCACGACGGGCACGGCGGCGCCGGCGTCGACAGCTGCCGGCACCGTCAGGCCAAGCCGAGGAGCAGCGGGCGGTGAGGTGTCGGTCGGCGCCTGCGAGACGCGGGTGATCTCCCGGGTGCTGCTGCGTGCACCGCTGGTCGCGAAGAAGGTCTGGTCGTCGGTTGCGACGTAGGACGTGCGGTAGGTGCCGTCGGCGGCCAGCACGGCTTCCCTGCGACGGGTGAAGGCCTGCTCGCCGCGACGGGCGAACCAGAGCTGCACCGCCGCGCCCGGCGCGCCCTGCACGACGACAGGCACGGTGCGGCCTGGGACGACCCCGCTCTGGGCGTAGACGTGCAGGCCGTCCGGTAGCGGTCCGGTGCCGGTCGTGGCGATCGCCGACGCCACGGTGGAGGTGACGGCGAAGTAGTCGTGCGGTCGGTCGGCGGTGTAGGTCGTCGTGTAGCGGCCCGCGTTGTCGAAGATGCCCTCGCGACGCTTGACGAACTCGTCGTCGCCCTCGCGGCGGAACCACACCGACACGGCTGAACCGGCCGGTCCGGTTGCGGTCACCAGCACCTGCGCTCCCTCGTCAGCGGTGACCGGGCCGGCGACGGTCAGTACCGGCGCGCTCGAGGAGGGGGCGGTGGTCGCCGTCGGGGTGCGGCGCACGGTCGCGGGCAGCGTGCCCTTGCCGCCGGACAGCGCGAAGACGGTCCAGTCGTCGTCGACGGTGAAGCTGGTGCGATAGCTGCCGGCGTCCGACAGCACCGCGTCGCGGCGCTTGGTCGCGGTCTGCTCGCCACGCCGGGAGAAGAACACCTCGACGGCCGCGCCTGGCTGACCGCCGCGCACCGACAGCGGGGCGTTGGCGCCGGACTTCGCCGAGGACGGCACGACGAGCTGCAGACCACCGGCGGTCGGGGCCGCCCCGCCCTGCAGCGCCGCGATGCGCTCGCGCACCGCCGGCAGTGCGGCGTAGCCCTTGGTGCCGGGACAGGAGGTGGCGCTGACCTGCCGGTGTCCCAGCACCGTCGGCAGGGTGAGCACCGTGCCCGCCGGCCACTTGGTGCCGCCGCCGGAGACCATGCGCAGGGTGCCGCGCGGGTCGACCCCGCCCATCGACAGCTTCCACGACGCGGCCTGTGCGACCGACTCGAGCTGCGCGGCGGTCGGGGCCACCGACTCGAAGGTGCCGATCATCGAGATGCCGGCCGTGCCGGTGTTGAATCCGCCTGCGTGCGAGCCGATCACGGCCCGATCGACACCTCCCGCGCGACCCTCCCAGACGGTCCCGAAGCGGTCGACGAGCATGTTGTAACCGATGTCGGACCAGCCCTGGGACTTCACGTGATAGGCGTAGAAGCCGCGCAGCAGGCGCGGCACGTCGGCCGGGGAGTAGTCGTTGGTGCTCGCCGTGTGGTGCACGATCACGGCCCGCACCGACGAGGCGTAGGACGGGGCCTGGCGGCGCAGGGACTCATCCGCTCCCCACTGCGCCCGCGTGCGGATCGAGGGGGCTCCGGCGGCGCGGGCGTACGCCGTGGGCTCGGCGACGCCGGCATCGGCCGCGGACTCCCCCGGGTCCACCAGCGCGACGCGCAGGGCCTGCGGGTCGGGGCCGGACAGCATGTCGATGCGGACCTGCACGCCGTCGGCCTGACCGACCCACAGCGGTGTCGTGCCGGCCCGCAGGTCGCCCTTGGCCTCGGGCTCGGTGTCGTCCGGGGCCTCGTCAGCCTCGCCGCCGATCGGCGTCCACGCCGACCAGATGTCGTCGGTGCGGGTGCGGGCCCAGGCCTCGAGCGTGCGGGCGACCTCGTCGCGGCGCCAGGTGATCCCGACCAGGCCGTAGTCGGCGGTCGCCAGCCGGCTGGTCAGCAGCACGGTACGGCGCGAGCTGCCGTCGGTGACCAATGGCCGCTCGTCCTCCCGGGAGGCCTGGGCG
Source organism: Mycobacteriales bacterium (assembly GCA_038200075.1). Lineage (GTDB taxonomy): Bacteria > Actinomycetota > Actinomycetes > Mycobacteriales > SCTD01 > SCTD01. The sequence continues at coordinate 3,464 of JBBPYI010000029.1, read as the reverse complement.
TCGACGCCGCTGACCGTGAGCTCCTGCACCGCAGGGGCCACCGGCGCCGGCTCGGCGGCCGAGGCCACCGGGGCCAGCGCAAGGGCGCTGACCAGCAGCAGTCCCGGGGACAGGGCCGACAGCAGCAGGGCAGCGGTCATACGACGCACAAGGGGGCTCCGAACCGGTAGGCGACACGCCGAAGCGCTCCCTACGGTGTTCGGCACCGCAGACGTGGTACTGGAGTGACCGGTGAGATCGCTGCCCCGCCGTCCCCCGCCCAGCGATCATCTGACCCAGGTCCTGGCACCTGACCCGCCGGCGTGTCGGGTGCCAGGATCTGGTTGGCATGATCACCAACCGGGCGGCCTACGGTCGGAAGGCGTCCCCGGAGGTGGCGAAGGCCTCGGCCAGCGCCTCGCGCCAGCCCTGAAGGGCCGGCAGGCCGGCCTGCTCCCACGCCCGGGGCGACAGCACGCTGTAGGCCGGCCGGGAGGCGGGGGTCGGGTAGTCGACGGTGGTGCTCGGCGCCACCCGCTCCGGGTCGGCGCCGAGCTCGGCGAAGACCGCCTGCGCCAAGCCGTGCCAGGTCGTCTGACCGGCGTTGGTGCAGTGGTAGGTCCCCGCCGGCGCCTGCGAGCGGGCCAGCGCGATCAGCCCGGCGGCAAGATCCCGACTCCAGGTCGGCGAGCCGTGCTGGTCGGCGATGAACGCGACCGTCTCGCGCTCGCGCTCCAGCCGGGCCACCGTCTTCACGATGTTCGGACCGCCCGCGCCGTAGAGCCAGGCGGTGCGTACGACGTAGCCGCCGTCGGGGTGCAGCTCGCGGACGGCCTGCTCCCCTGCCAGCTTGGTGCGGCCGTAGGCGTTGGTCGGCCCCGTCGGGTCGTCCACGTCGTAGGGCGGTCCGTCGACCCGGTCACCCGGGAAGACGTAGTCGGTGCTGACGTGGATCAACCGGGCGCCGACCGACCGGCAGGCCTGCGCCAGCAGCGCCGGCGCGGTCGCGTTCACGGCGTACGCCGCGTCCTCGTCGCTCTCGGCCTTGTCGACGGCGGTGTAGGCGGCGGCGTTGATGACGACCAGCTCGTGGTCGGGGCTGTCGCTGCGCAGCAGCTTGGCCCAGGTCGTCACCATGTCCTTGACGGCGAATGGATCGGTGACGTCAAGGTCGTCGATGGTCAGCCCGCGGGCGAAGGCGTTGCGCTCACCGCGCACCAGATCGAGCAGATCGGTCGAGAGCTGACCCCCGGCCCCCGGAACCAGCAGCGCGAGGCTCATCCGACCACCTTCTGCGTCGCGGCGTACTTGGTCTCGGTGGCGGCCTTCTGCGGACGCCACCACGCCTCGTTCGCGCGGTACCACTCGACGGTGGCCGCCAGACCGGACGCGAAGTCGACGTAGGTCGGCGTCCAGCCGAGCTCGCGGCGCAGTTTGCTGCTGTCGATCGCGTAGCGGCGGTCGTGGCCGGCCCGGTCGGTGACGTGCTCGTAGGCGTCCTCGTTCTGGCCAAGCGCGCGCAGGATGGCCTGCACCACGGTCTTGTTGGTCTGCTCGCCGTCGGCGCCGATCAGATAGGTCTGACCGCTGACGCCCTTGTCGATGACGGCCCAGACCGCCGAGTTGTGGTCATCGACGTGGATCCAGTCGCGGACGTTGAGCCCGTCGCCGTAGAGCTTGGGCGCGAGACCGTCGAGCACGTTGGTGATCTGGCGCGGGATGAACTTCTCGACGTGCTGGTAGGGGCCGTAGTTGTTCGAGCAGTTCGACAGCGTCGCGGTGATCCCGAACGACCGGACCCAGGCGCGCACCAGCAGGTCGCTGGCCGCCTTGGTCGCGCTGTAGGGGCTGCTCGGGGCGTACGGCGTGTCTTCGGTGAAGCGGGCCGGGTCGTCGAGCTCGAGGTCGCCGTAGACCTCGTCGGTGGAGACGTGATGCAGGCGTACAGCTCGATGCTGACTGTGCTTGCGGACCGCCTCCAACAGCACGAAGGTCCCGACGACGTTGGTCTGCAGGAACGGCGACGGGTCACTCAGGGAGTTGTCGTTGTGGGTCTCGGCCGCGAAGTGCACGACGAGGTCGCTGGCGGCGACCAACCGGTCGACGAGGGCGGCGTCGGCGATGTCGCCCTGGACCAGCTGCACACCGGCGCCGTCCAGGCTGGACCCGTCGGCGGCGTAGGTCAGTGCGTCGAGGACGGTGATCTCGACGTCGGGCCGGTGCCGACGGGTCCAGTGGACGAAGTTCGCTCCGATGAAGCCGGCTCCACCGGTGATGAGGGCGCGCATGGGTCAGGAGTCTCCCAGAAGCGCCGGTGGGCTCAAGCGCCGGGACGGGTCCCGGACGTGGGTGCGTCGAGCTACTTCTTTATGACCGCGACGGCGGGCTTGGTCGGCAGCACGACGTAGGAGTCGCCATCGAGCTGCTGCGCGCTCATGCCGACGTTCGCGCCGCGCTGCAGCAGCGACAGGGTCAGGGTCGTCAAGCTCACGCCTGCCGCACTGGCCGGCACCGTGAGCGCGAACGGCACCAGCACCACGTCCTGGCCGGGGCTGGCGGTCCCGGTGACGGTGGTGCTGCCGAAGTCGATGGCCGCGCCGCTGACGGTCGAGCCGGTCATCGCGACGTCGAAGGCCACCTGACCCGCGCCGCCGGCACCCACGCCCTACCACGGCGGCCGGACTCCTGCCGGCGGTCTCAGCCCCGGGGGGAGGCGATCGACACGCGGCTGTGGTCACCGAGCATGAGCCGGTGCGCGCGCGGCAGCGCCGACGACGGCGAGACCTCAACCTGCTTGCCGATCAGGGAGTCCTCGATGCGGCCGACGCCACGGATCGTGGACTCCTCCAGCACGATCGAGTGCTCGATCTCGGTGTCCTCCAGCGTGCAGCCGAAGTAGATCGAGGTGAACGGTCCGACATAGGTGTTCCGGATGACGCTGTCACGCCCGATGATCACCGGTCCGCGCACGGTGGAGCGCTCGATGACGGCGCCCTCCTCGACGACGACGCGGCCGATCAGCTGGCTGTCGGCGTCGACGCTGCCGAGCACGAGCGGCTCGACCGACTCGAGCACCTTGCGGTTGCACTCGAGCATGTCCTCCAGGCGCCCGGTGTCCTTCCAGTAGCCCGTCACCAGATGCGGGCGTACGTCCCGGCCTTCGTCGATGAGCCACTGCAGCGCGTCGGTGATCTCGAGCTCTCCGCGACCGGAGGGCTTGATCGCCCGTACGGCGTCGTGGATGACCGGGCGGAACATGTAGACGCCGACCAGGGCCAGGTCGCTCTTGGGGTACTGGGGCTTCTCGACCAGCGTGGTGACGCCCCCGTGCGGGCCGAGCTCGGCGACGCCGAACTGCGAGGGGTTGTCGACCTTCGTCAGCAGGATCTGCGCGTCGTAGCTACCGGACCGGAACTCCTGCACCAGCTCGGTGATGCCGCCGATGATGAAGTTGTCGCCGAGGTACATCACGAAGTCGTCGTCAC
>JBBPYI010000028.1:0-6708 GCA_038200075.1 Mycobacteriales bacterium | reverse complement strand
CGAGCGGCTCAAGGACCTCGTCGGTGCCGGTCCGGCCAGCCGGGTGCTGTTCCCCAACTCCGGCGCCGCGGCCAACGAGGCCGCCCTGAAGATCTCCCGGCGGCTGCGGCCCGGCGGCGGCTGGGTCGCCTGCGAAGGCGCTTTCCACGGCCGCACGCTCGGCGCGCTGGCCATCACCGGCCAGCCGGCCAAGCGGGCGCCGTTCGAGCCGCTGCCCGGGCCGGTGACCTTCGTGCCGTACGGCGACGCCGCCGCCCTGGCTGCCGCCGTCGGGCCGAGCACCGCCAGCGTCGTGATCGAGCCCGTCATGGGCGAGGCCGGGGTGGTCGTGCCGCCCGCAGGCTTCCTCGAGGCCGCCCGGGCCGCCTGCGACACCCATGGCGCGTTGCTGCACCTGGACGAGGTCCAGGGGGGTGTCGGTCGGGTCGGCGCGTGGCTGACCAGCCAGGTCACCGCACCCGGGGTGGTCCCGGACCTCGTGACGATGGCCAAGGCGCTCGGCGGCGGTCTGCCGATCGGTGCGGTCGTGGCCAACGGTCGGGCCGCGACGGCCTTCGGCAAGGGCGACCACGGCACGACCTTCGGCGGCAGCCCGATCGCGTGCGCTGCCGCACTGGCGGTGCTGCGCACGGTCGAGTCCGACGGGCTGCTCGAGGCCGCCGACCGGCTCGGCGCCCGGCTGCGCACGGGCCTGGCGGCGCTGGAGCACCCGGGCATCCGGCTCGTACGCGGGCTGGGGCTGTGGGTCGGGATCGTGCTGACCGCACCGGTCGCCGGCCTGGTCGAGGCGGGGCTGCGCGAGGCCGGCTTCCTGGTCAACGCGGCCGCCCCCGACGTGCTGCGCCTGGCGCCGCCGCTCGTGGTGACCCCGGAGCATCTCGACGCCTTCGTCCTCGCCCTGGCCGTAGCCCTCGACCAGTACCTCCCGTCCGCCACACCCGCCGCTAGGGTCCACGCATGAGCAGCATCGGAGTCCGCCCGTGACCGCCGTCCACGTCCTCGTCGTCGAGGACGACCCAAGCGTCCGGGGGCTGCTGCAGACGCTGCTCGCCGCTGAGGGCTATGAGGTGGCAACCGCCTCGGACGGGCTCGCCGGGCTCGTCAAGGTGACCTCGTCGCCGCCGGCGCTGGTGCTGCTCGACCTGATGATGCCGGACCTCGGTGGCGTCCGGGTGCTCGAGGAGATGCGCGACGACCCTGAGCTCGCCGGCATCCCGGTGATCGTGGTGACCGGCAAGGTCGACGCCGTGCCGGGCATGCGCGCGCTGCTCGGTGAGGACAACGTGTTCATCAAGCCCTTCGCCGTCGGCGAGCTGCTCGCTCGCGTCGGCGAGGTCACGGGGGGCCCGGACAGCGCATGACGCAGCCCTCCACCCCTCGGGCACCCATCCCTCGGGCCCCCACCCCGCGGCACTTCCTGGCCGACGACGACCTCACCCCTGCCGAGCAGGCTGAGGTGCTGGATCTCGCAGCCCGCTTGAAGGCCGACCCGAAGGCGCACCGGCCGCTCGAGGGCCGGTCGGTCGCGGTGGTGTTCGAGAAGCCCAGCACCCGCACCAGGCTGTCCTTCGAGGTCGGCGTGGTCCAGCTCGGCGCCCACCCGCTGATCATCGACGCCAGCACCTCCCAGCTCGGTCGCGGCGAGACGATCGAGGACACCGCCCGGGTGCTGTCGCGCTACGTCGACGCGATCGTCATCCGCACCTTCGGCCAGGACCGGATCGCCGCCCTCGCGGCCGCCGCCAGCGTCCCGGTCGTCAACGCGCTCACCGACTCCTTCCACCCCTGCCAGGTGCTGGCCGACCTGCAGACCGTGCGTGAGCGCAAGGGGCGTACGGCCGGCCTGACGCTGACCTACCTCGGCGACGGCGCCAACAACATGGCCCACTCGCTGCTGGTCGGCGCGGCAATGGCCGGCATGCACGTCCGGGTCGGGGCACCCGAGGGCTACCTGCCGGACCCGGCGATCGTGGCGCGGGCGCAGGCGTACGGCACGGACGTGCTCGTCACGACCGATCCCGCCGAGGCCGCGGCCGGAGCCGACGTGCTCGTGACCGACGTCTGGGTCTCGATGGGCCAGACCGGGGCCGAGCAGCGGATCCGGGACCTGCGGCCGTACGCCCTGGATCAGACCGCGGTCGCCCGCGCCGCCGACGACGCGCTCGTGCTGCACTGCCTGCCGGCCCACCGCGGTGAGGAGATCGCCGCCGAGGTCATCGACGCCCCCGACGCTGCCGTGTGGGACGAGGCCGAGAACCGCCTGCACGCCCAGAAGGCGCTGCTGGCCTGGCTGCTCGAGCGCGCATGACCGCGGTGACCACGGCGCCGACGACCAAGGCCGCCCGGCAGGCCCGTATCGCCGAGCTGCTGGAGGCCCAACCGGTCGCGAGCCAGACCGAGCTGGGCCGGCTGCTGGCCGCCTCCGGCGTCGCGGTCACGCAGGCGACCGTCAGCCGGGACCTCGACGAGCTCGGCGCGGTCAAGGTCCGCACGCCGGCGGGGATGGCGTACGCCCTGACGCCCGAGGGCCAGCCGCGTCCCGGCACCGCCGAGGCCGTCGACGCCCGGCTCGGCCGCCTGCTCGAGGAGCTGCTCGTCTCGGTCGAGGCGACCGGCGACCTGGTCGTCCTGCGTACGCCACCCGGCGGCGCCCACCTGCTCGGCTCGGCGCTGGACCGCGCCGGGCTGCCCGACGTCGCCGGCACTGTCGCCGGCGACGACACCGTCCTGCTCGTGACCCGAAGCACCGCCAGCGCGGTGTGCACCACCCTCGCCGAGCGCCTCCTGCGCCTGGCCGAGGGCCGACCGCTAGGAGAGCATCAGTGAAGGACCGCATCGTCCTGGCCTACTCAGGTGGCCTGGACACCTCCGTCGCCATCGGCTGGATCGCCGAGGAGACCGGAGCGGAGATCATCGCCGTCGCCGCCGATGTGGGCCAGGGGGGCGAGGACCTCGAGGTCATCCGTCAGCGCGCCCTGGACTGCGGCGCGGTCGAGGCCGTCGTCGCCGACGTCCGCGACGAGTACGCCGACGAGTACTGCCTGCCCGCCCTGCAGGCCAACGCGCTTTACATGGGCCGCTATCCGCTGGTGTCGGCGCTGTCGCGTCCGCTGATCGTCAAGCACCTGGTGGCGGCAGCGCAGACGTACGGCGCCTCGACGGTCTCGCACGGCTGCACCGGCAAGGGCAACGACCAGGTCCGCTTCGAGGTCGGGATCGGTGCGCTCGCCCCCGAGCTGCGCTGCATCGCCCCGGTGCGCGACTCCGGCATGACCCGTGACAAGGCGATCGCCTTCGCCGCCGAGAAGGGGCTGCCGATCGACGTGAACAAGAAGTCGCCGTACTCCATCGACCAGAACGTCTGGGGTCGCGCGGTCGAGACCGGGTTCCTGGAGGACCCGTGGAACGGCCCGATCGAGGACGTGTACGCCTACACGCAGGCACCCGGCACGTCAGCGGGCCCGGACGAGCTCATCGTGACCTTCACCGACGGTGTCCCGACAGCGATCGACGGCCGGCCGGTCACGGTCCTGCAGGCGATCGAGGAGCTCAACACCCGCGCCGGCGCCCAGGGCATCGGACGCCTGGACATGGTCGAGGACCGCCTGATCGGGATCAAGAGCCGGGAGGTGTACGAGGTGCCGGGTGCGCAGGTGCTCATCACCGCCCACCAGGAGATGGAGAACCTGACCATCGAGCGCGACCTGGCCCGCTACAAGCGCGGCGTCGAGCAGCGCTGGGCCGAGCTGGTCTACGACGGGCTGTGGTTCAGCCCGCTCAAGCGGGCACTGGACGAGTTCATCGCCTCGTCGCAGCAGCACGTCAGCGGCGAGATCCGAATGGTGCTGCACCACGGCGCCGCGACCGTGACCGGCCGCCGCAGCGAGGCCTCGCTCTACGACTTCAACCTCGCGACCTACGACGCAGAGGACACCTTCGACCAGAGCCTGGCCAAGGGCTTCGTCGAGCTCTGGGGCATGCCGTCCAAGATCGCCGCCCGCCGGGACCAGCGGCTGCGTGACCAGCGGCTGGGGACGTGACCGAGGAGCGCACCTCGCTGTGGGGGGGCCGCTTCGAGGGAGGTCCGGCCGAGGCGCTCGCGCGCCTGTCGGTCAGCGTGCACTTCGACTGGCGGCTCGCGCCGTACGACCTGCAGTCCTCCCAGGCCCATGCCCGTGTCCTGAATCGTGCAGGGCTGCTGACCGAGGACGAGCTGGGCCGGATGCTCGGGGCACTGGACGAGCTGCGGACCGAGGTCGCCGACGGGTCCTTCAGCGCCCGGGTCGAGGACGAGGACGTCCACACCGCTCTGGAGCGCGGGCTGCTCGAGAAGCTCGGGCACCTCGGCGGCAAGCTGCGGGCCGGCCGCTCGCGCAACGACCAGGTCGCGACCGATCTGCGGCTGTACCTGCGCGACCACGCCCGCCTCGTGGTGGACCGCCTGGCCGACCTCGAGCAGGCCCTTGTGGACCAGGCCGAGCAGCACCTGGACACCCCGGCCCCGGGCATGACCCACCTGCAGCACGCCCAGCCGGTGCTGTTCGCCCACCAGCTGCTGGCGCACGTGCAGGCCTTCGCCCGCGACGTCGCCCGGCTGCGCGACTGGGACCGGCGGGCCGCTGTCTCACCGCTGGGCAGCGGCGCCCTGGCCGGTTCGTCGCTGTCGGTCGACCCGGTCGCCAGTGCCGCCGAGCTCGGCTTCGACGCCGCGGCCGACAACTCGATGGACGCCGTCTCCGATCGTGACTTCGTCGTCGAGTTGCTCTTCGCCACAGCGCTTCTCGGCGTGCACCTGTCGCGTCTCGGCGAGGAGGTGGTGCTGTGGAACTCCACCGAGTTCGGCTGGGTCACCCTCGACGACGCCTTCTCGACCGGCTCGTCGATCATGCCGCAGAAGAAGAACCCCGACATCGCCGAGCTCGCCCGCGGCAAGGCCGGCCGCCTCATCGGCCACGTCACCGGCTCGCTGGCGATGCTCAAGGGCCTGCCGCTGACCTACGACCGGGACATGCAGGAGGCGCAGGAGCCGTGCTTCGACGCCGTTGAGACGCTGCTGCTCGTGCTGCCCGCCATGGCCGGGATGATCGCGACGATGACCGTGCACGCCGAGGTCCTCGAGGCGTCCGCGCCCACCGGTTTCGCGCTCGCCACCGACGTCGCGGAGCTGCTGGTCAAGAACGGCGTGGCCTTCCGCGACGCCCACGAGGCGGTCGGGCAGCTGGTCTCGTGGTGCACCGCGCACGGCAAGGACCTGCACGAGCCGACCGACGACGAGCTCGCGGCCATCTCGCCCCACCTGGACCCCGGCATCCGCACGGTGCTGGACGTACGCGGGGCCATCGCCGCTCGTGACGGCCACGGCGGCACCGCGCCCGTCCGCGTCAGCGAGCAGCTCGAGTCCGTCCGGGCGACGGTCGCGGCCCACCGGTCGTGGGCGGCCGGCGCCTGAGCCTGCTCCGCCCGGTCGAGCAGGTCGCCCCGGCGCTGCTGGGCTCGCAGCTGAGCGCCGGGGGCGTCACGGTGCGCCTGACCGAGGTCGAGGCGTACGCCGGGACCGGCGAGGACCCCGGCTCGCACGCCCACCGCGGTCGTACGCCCCGCACCGAGGTGATGTTCGGCCCGCCCGGCCGGGCGTACGTCTACTTCACCTACGGGATGCACGGGTGCCTCAACGTCGTCACCGGCCCGCAGGGGCGGGCGTCGGGCGTCCTGCTGCGTGCGGCGGAGGTCCTCGACGGTCTGGAGCTGGCCCGCGAACGCCGGCCAGGGGTACGTGACCGCGACCTGTGCCGGGGGCCGGCCCGGCTGACCCGCACGTTGGGCGTCACCGGCGATGACAACGGCGTGGACCTGCTGGACCCGGCCTCGCCGGTGCGCCTGGTCGCCTCCGGTGTCGACGCGTCGAGGGTGCGCAGCGGTCCGCGGGTCGGCGTGGCCGGGCTCGGCGCCGTGACCCCGTGGCGCTTCTGGCTGGACGGGGAGCCGACAGTCAGCGTCTACCGCCCTGCCGTGCGCCGCGGACGGGCCCGCTGACCCGGGGGTCCTGCGTCCTGCTGCCTGCAGCGTCGGGCGCTCCGGTAGGCAGGACGTACGGCGGGCCGGGGGCCGGGTGCGGCACGATCGTCGCGTGACTGCCGCAGACGATGACCTGTCCGGACCGGACGCCGGTCGGCGGCTGGGGATCCTCGAGGACCTGTCGTGGCGCGGCCTGCTGGCGCAGACCACCGACCTCGACGCCCTCAGGACCGCCCTGGCCGCCGGTCCGGTCACGCTGTACTGCGGCTTCGACCCGACCGCGGACAGCCTGCACGTCGGGAACCTGGTGCCGCTGTTCGCGCTGCGCCGGTTCCAGCTGGCCGGCCACCGGCCGATCGCGCTGGCTGGGGGTGCGACGGGCTTCATCGGCGACCCCTCCGGACGCTCGGCCGAGAGGGTGCTCATGACCGCGGACGTCGTGGCGCAGCGGGTGCAGCGCATCCGGCGGCAGATGGAGCGCTTCCTGGACTTCGGCGACGGCCCGACCGATGCCGTGCTGGCCGATAACCTCGACTGGACCGCCCCGCTGTCGGCCATCGACTTCCTGCGCGACATCGGCAAGCACTTCTCGATCAACGCGATGCTGGCCAAGGAGTCGGTGAGCGCGCGGCTGGCGGCCGGTGGGCTGTCCTACACCGAGTTCAGCTACCAGCTGCTGCAGTCCTACGACTT
>JBBPYI010000027.1:0-3774 GCA_038200075.1 Mycobacteriales bacterium | reverse complement strand
CTCGGCCTCGCGCAGCCCGGACAGGAAGCCCGCGCCGCAGCCCGCGCACGCCATCAGGGTGAGCGGGTTGGCTGCGCCGCACGACGCGCAGGGCCACGTGGGCTCGGTCGTGGGCCCGGGGACCTCCAGCGCCTCCAGCGGCGCGGTGAGCGGATCCACGGCGTACGACAAGGGGGGCAAGACAGGATCCGGCGTCCGCAGGTCGGCGTAGCAGAGGGTGCACCAGGGCGCCCCGGCGCGCAGCGTCGCGGCGCAGGACGGGCAGCGGCTCGTCGAGGCAGGCGTCATGAGGTCGCCGGTGGGATCAGGCACGCCTGCTGGATCGGCACGCGAGCGCCTGTCCTTGACCGGTCAGTCCAGCAGCGCCGACGGCTGCAGCACGACGGGATAGGGCAGCGCGACGGCGAGCTCGTCCTGCCCCACCACCCGGCCGGCCTCGACGTAGCTGCCGTCCTGCAGCTCCAGCACGAGCACGGACGGCTCCTCCGGGTCCACCACCCAGTAGGACGCCACCCCGCTCTGCTCGTAGAGACCGCGCTTGAGCAGCAGGTCCTTGGACCGGGTCGACGGCGACAGCACCTCGACCGCGAGGACAAGCGGCGCGACGATGCGGGTCTGACCGACGTCGCTGCGGCGTACGACCAGCAGGTCGGGCTGCAACGAGCGCCGGTCCGTCGGCTGGTAGTCGACGGGGGCGAACAGCACCTGCAGCTGCGCGGGGCAGGCCGCGCGGAGCAGGGCGTATAGCTCACCGACGACGATCTGATGTCGCGGGACGGGGGCCGGGCTCACCAGCAGGACCCCGTCGGCCAGCTCGTACTGCAGGCCGTCGTCAGGCAGCTGCGCGAGGTCCGCGACCGTCCAGTCACCCCCACGCGGCATCACGGTCACGGCGCTCACTGTGCTCCTCCCTGTTGGTCATGTCCACGACCTTGACCCTTCGCCTGGGCCCGCACCAGGGGCCGTCGGCAATCTGTGGACAGGCACTAGGGTCGCCGCAACGATCGGTGAGCTTGTGAGGAGCCCCACGTGCAGGAGTACTCCAGTCCCCAGGTCGTCGAGCTCGCGCCCGACGCGGCCCTGCCCGACGCGGTGGCGCAGCGCGCAGCGAGCGCGCCGGACACGGTGGTGTTCACGCGCAAGGTGGACGGCCGGTGGGCGCCGGTCACGGCCAAGGAGTTCGCCACCGAGGTCTTGGCGCTGGCTGCTGGCCTGGTCGCGCAGGGCGTCGGCGCCGGCGACCGGGTCGGTCTGATGAGCAAGACGCGCTACGAGTGGACGCTGTGCGACTACGCGATCTGGACGGCCGGGGCGGTCACGGTCCCGATCTACGAGACGTCCTCGTCCGAGCAGGTGCAGTGGAACCTCGGCGACTCCGGCGCCGTCGCCGTGCTGCTGGAGACCCCCGCCCACCAGGCGACGCTGGACGAGGTACGAGGGCAGCTCCCCGACCTCGCCGGTGTCTGGCAGATCGACGCCGGCGGCCTGGAGGAGCTGGCCGCGGCAGGCCGGGACGTACCGGCCACGGAGCTCGAGGCCCGGCGCGCGACCGTGACCGGCGAGAGCCTCGCCACGATCATCTACACCTCGGGAACGACCGGCCGACCCAAGGGCTGCGAGCTCACGCACGGCGCGCTCATGGGCACCGGCCGCAGCGCCTCGCTGGTGCTGCCCGAGCTGTTCAACGAGGACGGCTCGACGCTGCTGTTCCTCCCGCTCGCGCACGTCTTCGCCCGGCTCATCCAGGTCGGCTGCGTGGAGAGCGGCGCCCGGATGGGCCACACCGCCGACATCAAGAACCTGCTCGCGGACTTCGCGACCTTCCAGCCGACCTTCATCCTGTCGGTCCCGCGGGTGTTCGAGAAGGTCTACAACACCGCCAAGCAGAAGGCGCACGCCGACGGCAAGGGCAAGATCTTCGACCGCGCCGAGGCCGTCGCCATCGCGTACTCCGAGGCGCTCGACACCGGCGGTGCGTCCCTGCCGATCAAGCTCCAACACGGCCTGTTCGACAAGCTCGTCTACTCCAAGCTGCGCGCCGCCCTCGGCGGCAAGGTCGCCTGGGCCGTGTCGGGCGGCGCGCCCCTCGGGGCCCGGCTCGGCCACTTCTACCGCGGCATGGGCGTGACGATCCTGGAGGGCTGGGGGCTGACCGAGACGACAGCGGCCGGCACCGTCAACACGCCGGCCCACATCAAGGTCGGCACCGTCGGGCGCCCCTCCCCCGGCGTGTCGGTGCGCATCGCCGACGACGGCGAGATCCTCATGAGCGGGGAGAACCTGCTGCGCGGCTACTGGCACAACGACAAGGCCACCGGCGAGTCCGTCGTCGACGGCTGGTTCCACACCGGCGACATCGGCGAGATCGACAGCGACGGCTTCGTCAAGATCACCGGCCGCAAGAAGGAGCTCATCGTCACCGCCGGCGGCAAGAACGTCGCCCCGGCCGTGCTCGAGGACCGCCTGCGCGCCCACCCGCTCATCAGCCAGTGCATCGTCGTCGGCGACCAGAAGCCCTTCATCGCCTGCCTGGTCACCCTCGACGCCGAGGCGATCGGACCGTGGGCCAGCGGCAAGGGCAAGAGCAGCGACCCGGCCGACCTGGTGGAGGACGCCGACCTGCACGCCGAGATCCAGAAGGCCGTCGACGAGGCCAACAAGGCGGTCTCCAAGGCCGAAGCGGTCCGCAAGTTCGCGATCCTGCCCGCCGACTGGACCGAGGAGGGCGGGCAGATGACGCCCTCGCTCAAGCTCAAGCGGTCGGTGGTCATGAAGGAGTTCGGCGCCGACGTCGAGGCGCTCTACGCCAAGTAGGCGTGCGGAGAGGTTGCGGTGGGCTACCGTCCGGCCGTGACGGCGGACGCGACGCGGCCCACGGCGGCGCGCGCCCGCACGGCCCGTTCGCGGGCTCGCCCGACACTGCGTTCCGGGCGACGCTGCTGGTCCTGTGCAGTGCGCTGTCGGTCTTCGCGTCGCAGCGGACGTTCGCCGCACTGCCAATCGCGCTGCTCGCCGCCTTCGCCCTGGCCGACGAGCGGGTTCCGGTGATCCGGCGGCACCCGGTCGCCGCGATGATCACCGAGGCGGCCGGCACCGGCGTCGCCGTCGCGCTGACCGGCGGCGCGCAGAGCCCCATGCTCCCCTCCTTGCTCGCACCCGGCCTCGCCATGGGTCTCGCGGGGACCTGGCGCCAGGTCTGCCTGGTCACGGCGGGCGCCGCAGTCGGACTGGGCGCCGGGCGGGCGCTGTACGAGCTGGGCGCCGACGTCGTCCGGGACCTTGGCCGTGCGGAGTTCGTCGGTGACACCGGGTTGTGGGTCCTGCTCGGACTGGCCTTTGGGCTTGTGGCCGGCTGGGCGCAGCAGCTGCAGCCGGCGCCCGTTGAGGCCGACGTGAAGGCGGTCGCCCTGCGACTGATTCCGCGTGTCATCCCGACCTACGACGAGCTCGGGCTCCCCGCGGTCTTTGAGCGCTTTGCCGGCCTACGCCAGGGCCTCGTGCTGGTTACCGGACCGACGGGTTCGGGCAAAAGTACGACGCTCGCCAGCATGATCGACCGCATCAACGCCACTCGTGCGTGCCACATCATCACCATCGAGGACCCGATCGAGTACGTCTACGTCAACCGCGAGGCCGTCGTTCACCAGCGCGAGGTCGGCGACGACACCGCGAGCTTCCCCAGAGCCCTGCGCTCGGCCCTGCGCGAAGACCCGGACGTCCTTCTGGTCGGCGAGATGCGCGACCTCGAGTCCATCTCCTTCGCGCTGACCCTCG
>JBBPYI010000026.1:0-15218 GCA_038200075.1 Mycobacteriales bacterium | reverse complement strand
GAGCGGGTCTTCGAGAAGTTCCACCGGGTCGAGGACCCGATGCGCATGACCACCGGCGGCACGGGGCTCGGTCTCTACATCGCCCGGCAGCTCGCGACCGCCATGGGTGGCGGCCTGGCCTGCTCCTCGACACTCGGCGTCGGCGCGGTCTTCCGCTTCGCCCTTCCGCTGGCCGCTCCGACCCCGCTGGCGGTACGGCCGGCGACGGTCGCGGCGCCCGCCGTGTGCCCCGCCCCACCCCCACCGCGCGGGCCCGACGCCGCGCCGCCACGCTCGGCTCACGCTGCGCCGATCTCGGCCCGGTGACCGCTACGCTCGCCCCGGACCGCCCGCGCGCCGACCGGCCGCGGACCGAGCGGGGGCCCCGTCGACACCCGACCGCCCCGTCGACCCTCTGGAGGACGCTGTGGCCGAGAGCTACAACGGGTACTGCGTGAAGTGCAAGGAGAAGCGCGACTTCGACGGCGAGGTGAAGGTCAGCGAGTCCGGCCGTCGGATGGCCCAGGGCCCCTGTCCCGTCTGCGGCACCAAGATGAACCGCATCCTCGGCAAGGCCTGAGCACCACCTCTGCGCGTAGGAAGGGCGGCCCCTCTGGGGGCCGCCCTTCCGGCTGTCCGGGGATGCTCGGCGCATCTCGGTGCCGATGTTCAGCGCGGCCCGGGCACTGCTGGCACCGAGAACGGCAGGAGATGGCGCTGGTACGGCGCGACGAAGCCCCCGCAGCCTGCACCCGAGGCGCGGGACAAGACACCTGTGGACAAGCAGCTGCCTGTGGACAGTGGGCCCGCCCGTGGCGGCCTGGTGCCAGCCTGGAGCCCGACCCACTCCCCGCTGTCCGGAGGCCGCTCGTGCGTCCCGTCCTCGCCCCCGCTGCGCGCCGCCTCTGGCGCGACCGGCACACCCTGCAGCTCGGCGACACCGCGGTGCTGAGCGGGGTGGACGAACCGACCCGTGCCGCGCTGGCGCTCCTGGACGGCACACGCGACCGGGACCAGGTGCTGGCCGCCGCCGAGGACGTCGGCTGCCCGGCACAGCGCACCGTCGACCTGCTCGACCTGCTGGACCGCGACGGCCTGCTCGAGGATGCCGGGGCCGACCGGTCGGTCCTGGCCGGGCTAGCCAGGGCCGAGCGCGAGCGGCTGGCTCCTGACCTCGGCTCGCTGGCCCTGCTCGGCGGCGGCGGTGGTCTGGCAGCGGCGCGGTACCGCCGGACCACCCGGGTGCTGGTGCTCGGTGGCGGCCGCGTCGGCGCTCCGCTGGCGGCCCTGCTGGCTGCCGCGGGCGTGCTGATCGTCGACGTGCACGACCAGCACGTCACCCGGGCCGAGGACTGCGGGGTCGGCGGGCTCGGGCTGGACGACATCGGATGTGCCCGCGGCCCCGCGGCCCAGCAGCGCCTGGCGGCTCTGGCGCCGTCGGCCACCTCCCTCACCGCGACGGCGCCCGATCTGGTGGTCCTCGCACCCAGCCGGCCGGGCGAGCTCGAAGCAGACCTCGACCGTTTGGAGCCCGGCACACCCCATCTGCTGGCGCAGGTGCGCGACACCGTCGGCGTTGTCGGCCCTCTCGTGCTGCCGGGACGCTCCGCGTGCCTGCGCTGCTGCGAGCTGACCCGCACCGACCTCGACCCCGGCTGGCCGGCGCTGTCGGCCCAGCTGGCCTCCCCGTCACGACACCGGGAGGCCTGCGACGGGCCGCTGGCCGTGATGGTCGCAGCCCAGGCGGCGCTGCAGGTCCTGCTGCTGATCGACGGCACCGCCGACCCGGCCGCCCTCGACGGCACCCTTGAGCTCGCCCTGCCCGACTGGCGCTGGCGCCGGCGCAGCTGGCCGCTGCACCCGGCGTGCGGGTGCGGCCGAGCCGAGCCACCATGATCCCGGCGGGCAGCCCGCGCGGCCGAAGCGCACACTGGGGCGGTGAGCGACATCCCCCTGCGCGCGGTGACCCGTTCGGCCAAGCTGGCCGGTCTGCCCCTCGGGGTCGCCGGACGCGCCACCCTCGGGCTCGGCAAACGACTCGGGGGCCGACCTGCCGAGGTCGTCGCCGCCGAGCTGCAGGCCCGCACCGCCGAGCAGCTCTTCCAGGTGCTCGGGCAGCTCAAGGGCGGCGCGATGAAGCTCGGCCAGGCGCTGTCGGTCTTCGAAGCAGCGCTGCCCGAGGACATCGCCGGGCCCTACCGAGCCGCCCTCACCAAGCTGCAGGAGGCCGCGCCGCCGCTGCCCGTCGCGACGGTCCACGCGGTCCTGGCCCGTGAGCTCGGCGAGGATTGGCGCGGTCAGTTCACGTCTTTCGACGACCACCCGGCAGCGGCGGCCAGCATCGGCCAGGTTCACCGGGCGGTCTGGTCGGACGGACGGGATGTCGCGGTCAAGATCCAGTACCCCGGCGCCGGGCCCGCGCTGCTCGGCGACCTCAAGCAGCTCGGCCGCCTGGCTCGGATGTTCTCGGCGTTCTCCCCCGGCCTGGACGTCAAGCCCCTGATCGCCGAGCTGCAGGCCCGCGTCGCCGAGGAGCTCGACTACCGCCTCGAGGCCACCTCTCAGCAGGCCTTCGCTGCGGCCTACGACGGCGACGAGGAAATCAAGGTCCCCGGCGTCGTCACCGGCACCGAGCGGGTCCTGGTCACCGAGTGGATGGAGGGGGTGCCCCTGTCGGCGATCATCGTCACGGGCACGCCGGAGCAGCGCGACCGCTCCTCTCTGCTCCTGGCCAGGTTCCTGTTCTCCGGGCCGGTCCTGGCCGGGCTGCTGCACGCCGACCCGCACCCGGGCAACTTCCGGCTCCTGCCGGACGGGCGCCTGGGCGTCATCGACTTCGGCGCCGTCGACCGGCTGCCCGACGGCGCACCGGAGCCGATCGGCACGCTGGCGCGACTGGCCCTGGACGGCGACGCCGAGGCGGTGATGGCCGAGCTGCGGCGCGAGGGCTTCATCAAGGACAAGGTCGACCTGGACGCCGGTGAGCTGCTGGACTACCTGCGCCCGCTGCTCGAGCCGGTGGCCACCGGCCGCTTCCGCTTCAGCCGGGCGTGGCTGCGCGGGCAGGCCGTACGCGTCGGCGATCCTCGCTCTCCCGCGGCCGCCCTGGGCCGCCAGCTCAACCTCCCGCCCTCCTATCTGCTCATCCACCGCGTGACCATGGGCACCATCGCCGTGCTGTGCCAGCTCGGCGGCGAGGCCGACTTCCGCGCCGAGATGGAGCGCTGGCAGCCCGGTTTCGCCACCTCTGACACCTGACCGTCACACGCAGGCCCTACGGTGCTGCGCGACAGCGGGGGCGCCGGGGGGCGTCGAGCGGATCGGGGCGGGTATGGCACCGGGGGGCCTTCGTCGTTGGGCTGTGGCACTGACGGCACTGGCCGTCATCACGGCGGGACCCGCTCAGGCGGGCAGCGGCACCAGCTCGTCGGAGGTGCCGTCCCGGCGCGCACAGTCGACGGTGGTGGTGCGCACGACGACCGCCGACGCCCCCGTCCAGGTCAACGTGGACATCGGCATGCAGGTGCGCCAGGGACGTCGCTGCGCCTCGCGGCTGCCGGGAGCCTGCACCGGCGCGGTCTACCACCCGTGCTTCAACCTGCAGGACCCGGCGTACGGCGGGTGCCAGCTCTACACCCTGTTCCGGGTTCTGAACGCCGATGCGCCGGTCGACCTGGCCCGCGGTATCGCGATCGGCGCCACGTCGACCGCACGCGACGGCACGGTGGTGGAGCACGGCTGGGGCGCCAAGGTGAGCACCGTCGACCTCGAGGTCTACGCCCTCGACCCCGAGCGGCGCTTCGGCGACGTCCGGCTTCGGGTCTCGGACTTCCCGCTCGCGCTCGGCGACACCGCCTCCAGCGATCCCATCGGACACCTGAACCTGCCCGGGATCGGCGACCCCGACGTCGGCGGCCTGATCGGGCGGGCGCTCGGCAAGGACGGCCGACCCATGGCCCCGGGGTCGTTCAAACTCGACCTGTTCGGTCACGAGAACACCCGCCACACGACCGGGTTGCTGCGCGGACGCACCTTCGACGTCTACGGCTTCGGTGGCGCCAAGATCCAGCGAGGCACGACCGACGGCTCGTTCCTGAGCAAGCCGCTGTGGGCCGGGGCGTACGACGTGCACGTGCAGCGCAAGGGCGCGTCCTTCACCTGCGGCCTGGACGTGGTGGCGGGCAAGCCCGTACGCCTGAACCTCAACTTCGGACTGAACAACCTCGGCCAGCCTCGGTGCGAGCCGATGGGCTCCCTGGCCCAGGGCGTGCCCGGCTGAGCGACGCTAGCTCGGGCCGAGGTAGCTGAAGCGGGGTACGCCCGGCGAGGCCTCGCCGAGGAAGTCCTCCAGCGTGCGGACGGCCAGGCGCGGACCCGGCACGTCGTAGAGCGGCACGTAGACGACCACGGTTCGGTCGGGGGCGTCGACGTCGTGGCCCAACCCGAGCACGAGGTAGTCGCGACCCTTCCAGTGCCGCCAGACGCCGGCGCGCAGCTCGGGTAGCGGCGCGGCTACCACCACGCCTCGTCGAGCTTGCCCTCGATCGAGCGCAGGTTCTCGCGGGTGCAGCGCTCGCACAGCACCTGCCTGCCACGAGGGCCCTCGGAGGTGGACCAGGTGAGCGGCAGCTCGTCGGCCTGCGCACCGCACAGGCCGCACGTCACGGTCGGGCTCACTCGGCGAGGTCGGCCAGGGCGGCCCGCAGCCGCTCCCGACCCCGGCGAGCGAGCGCGTCGCCCTCCTCGGTCTCGACGTCGAGCTCGATGGCGGCGCCGACCGGCCCCTCGGCGTAGCCGTGGGCAGCGACCACCGCGGCCCGCTCGGCCGGTGGCAGGGCGGCCAGGGCGCGCTCAAGGCGGTCCAGCACCTCGGGCGGGGACGGCCCCAGGTCGACGGCCGCGACAGCCTCGACGAGATGGGCTGGCAGGGGCCGGCAGCGCGGCGGGCGTTCGGCGGTCACGGTGGCGGCTCCTCGCAGGGGTCGTGCGGTCAGACAGGGGCAACGAACCACGACAGCCGCTCCGGTTTCCCGAAGCGGCTGTCGTGTGCCTTCCCGTCAGGTCGCCTCACGGCGGTGCGTCGCTCTGAGCGACTTATTTGGGACCGGGGGCCATGTATCGGGTCGGCACCTGTAGTGAACCGCACCCGACTGGGTCGTGTTCCCCCACCCGGGTGATCGAGGTCCCCGCGATCAGGCGTCAGGTGCGCTCGAGGGCGGTACGGCCGGGCCGTCCGAGGACGACGCCGGCGAGGCGGGCGCGGCAGCGGGGGCCTCGGAAGCTGACGGGGCCGACGGGGCCGACGGGGCCGACGGAGCCGGGGCGGACGACGCGGGCTTGGACTCCGAGGAAGCGGACTCGGAACCACCGGAGTCCGGCCGAGCGGTCTCGGGGGCAGCCACGCTGGAGCTAGAAGCCTCAGACGTAGGGGACGACGTGCTGTCGCCGGCAGGAGAGCCCTCAGCCGGCGCGGGCGTCACCGGAGCACTCTCGCCCCGACCACCGCGGCGGCCGCCCTCACGACCGCCCTCGCGACCACCTTCGGGGCGACCTTCACGACCACCCTCAGGGCGGCTCTCCTCGCCCTCGGGGCGGTCGCCCGGGCGCGGACGGCCACGGCGGGACTTGGGCCGTCGGGCCTCCTCACCCGGACCGGCCGGGCGCTGCTGCTGGGGGCGCTGCTGACCGGGACCGCGGCGGGCCGGGCCGCCCATGTCCATGGCGCCGGCCAGGCCGTACTCCTGGACGAGCAGCTCGAGCCGGGCCTGCTCCGTGGGGTCGGCGTGCTCGGCCTTGCCGGCGGCCAGGTCCTTGAGGGCATCCAGGCGCTGACGGCGGCGGCCGGGGTCGTCGGTGCCGTGCGAGAGCAGCACGGCGTGGGCCATGCAGGAGGCGGTGCCGGCGACCGAGGTGGCGGCCTCGCGGACGAGGGCCAGGTCGGCAATGCAGGGGGCGCAGTATGTGGTCACCGGAGCACGGTACGGCCTGCCGGGCTGCGCGCCCCGATCAGTCCGCCAGGATCGCGTCGTGCGGGACCGCGTCCAGGGCGGCGCGGGGGCTCGGCAGGAGCAGTGGCTCGACGATCTCGGCGGCCTGCGGCCGGGAGAACAGATAGCCCTGGGCGAGCCGGCAGCCATGGCCGGTGAGCGCCTGAGCCTGCTGCTCTGTCTCGACGCCCTCGGCCACGACGTGCACCCCCAGCTCGTGCGCCAGGTGCACGATCGCGGCGGTCACCGCGGCCGGCTGCGGGCCGTTCAGCAGGTCGCCGACGAAGGTTCGGTCGATCTTGAGCCCGTCGACGGGAAGGCGTCGCAGGTAGGACAGGGAGGAGAAGCCTGTGCCGAAGTCGTCGATGTAGAGCTTGACCCCGAGCCCGCGCAGCTGCGCCAGGACGGCCTCGTGGCCGCGGTCCTCGTCCATGAACGCCCTCTCGGTGATCTCCAGGCAGTCCACTGCGCTCCAGCGCGTCGCGGACGCTGTCGACCAGGCCGGGGTCCGACAGCTCGCACCGACAGGTTGACCCCGAGGCCCAGGCTGCGCTCCGGCGGCAGGTGGCGCTTCCACTCCGCGACCGTGGCCATCGCCGTGCGGCGGACCTGATCACCCAGGGCGACGATCAGGCAGGCACGTTCGGCGATGGCGATGAAGCGGTCGGGTGGCACCAGGGCGCCGTCCGGTCCACGCAGGCGCACCAGGGCCTCGACCCCGACGACGCCGCGCGAAGCCAGGCCGACGACCGGCTGGTAGTGCACGACGAGGGAGCGCTCGTCCAGGGCGGTGCGCAGCAGCCACTCGACCTGCAGGTCGTCGCGGGTGTCGACTGGCCAGCACCTGCAGCCCTGCGAGCTGGGCTGACGGCAGTGGGTCGGGACGGCCGGTGCAGACGAGCAGCACCCCGATCGGCCGACCTGCCGGGTCCAGCAGCGGATCGACGTCCGGCTCGATCGGCGGGTCGCACACGGCAAGCACGGCGCCGTCGTGGATGACCCGCGCCACCAGGCCGTGGCCGGCGCCCTCGGGCCGCCGGTCGCCGGACATCACGACGGTGCGCTGCCTGCCGGCCGCGTCGACCAGCACCAGTGCGGCGTGCGCCGCGCCGTAGAGCTGACGGGCGACATCGATCAGGCCGGCCAGACCCTGGTCGGCGGGGACGGCGGGGTGGGTCACACCTGGAAGATCGGCAGCGCTCACGGCCGCCTCGAGCGCGGTCGTCGATGCTGACGACGAGGGACTAGTCCCGGACTAGTCCCGTGTGCCGTTCGCCAGCGGTTCACACGCCGACGGCGCGAAAACCCCCGTCGACATGCACGATCGACCCAGTCGTCGCCGGGAACCAGTCCGAGAGCAGCGCGACGCAGGCTTTTGCGACCGGTTCGGTGTCGTCGACGTCCCAACCCAGCGGTGCGCGCTCGGCCCAGGCGCTCTCGAACTGACCGAAGCCCGGAATCGACTTGGCGGCCATCGTGCGCAGCGGACCGGCGGCGATGAGGTTGCTGCGTACGCCGTGGGCCCCGAGATCGCGCGCGAGATAGCGGTTGGCGGACTCCAGGCCGGCCTTCGCGACACCCATCCAGTCGTAGGCGGGCCAGGCGACGGTGGCGTCGAAGTCCAGACCGAGGTAGGACGAGCCGGGCGGCATCATCGGCAGGCAGGCCCGCGCCAGCGCTGCGTACGACCAGGTCGAGACCTGCAGCGCCGTCGCCACATCGGCCCACGGCGTCTCGAGCAGGCCGTTGCCGAGGCAGCTGGCGGGGGCGAAGCCGATGGCGTGCACGACGCCGTCGAGGCCGTCGACGTGCTCACTGAGCGCGCCCGGCAAGGCCGCCAGGTGCTCCTCGGAGGTGACGTCGAGCTCGACGATCGGCGGGTTGCCCGGCAGCCGCTTGGCGATGCGGGCGGTGATCGACGCGCCCCGGCCGAAGGAGGACAGCACGACGGAGGCGCCCTGCTCGGCCGCAAGCCGGGCCACCGCGAACGCGATGGAGCGGTCGGTGAGCACGCCGGTGACGAGCAGGCGCTTGCCTTTGAGCAGGTCGGTCATGTCAGGGGCTCCAGGTGGGCGGCGAGGGCGGCCTGGGCCTGCGGGGCGCAGGTCCAGAAGACCCCGCCCTCCGGCAGGGCCAGCAGCTCGGCGTGGGGCAGCGCAGCGGCGACCTCACGTGCGAGCTCAAGCGGATGCAATCGGTCCTGCGCCTGGCCGATCACCAGGGCGGGCGCCGAGACCCGTTGCAGGACAGCACGATCGGCGAGCGGACGGTCCGTCGCGCGAGGCACGGGCGCCGGGCGCTGCACCAGCTCTGCAGCGCGACGGGCCAGCAGCAGCGGCACGGCCCGACGCTCCCGGAGCGCGGCGGGGACCTCGGTCATGAGCAGCGCAGTCACCGCCGCGACGTCGCCGCGGTCGATGGCCGCACCCAGCTGCTCCAGGCGCACGGTCGCGCCGTCGGTGCGGGCCGCGTCCAGCGCTGCCGGCATCACCATGGCCAAGCGGGCGAAGCGCTCGGGGTGGTCACGCAGGATGCGCAGCAGCGCACCGCAGCCCAGCGACAGTCCGACGCAGGCATCAGCTCCGACGTGGTCGGCAACAGCGAGCAGGTCGGCCGCGAGCAGGTCGTAGTCCCAGCCGTCGGTGAGCGCTTCGCTTGCCCCATGGCCGCGGAAGGTGAGCAGGACGCGGGTGCCCGGCGCCTTCAGCGCCAGCGGTCGGGTCTCGCCACTGGTGCCGCCAAGGCCGTGCGCGAAGACCGTGACGGGTCCACCGTCGCCGAGGACGGCGAACTCCACCCCGGCCACGCGACCGGACACCAACGGCACATCGACCATCGTCGTCGACAGAGCAGTCGCGCTCACAGCGGCGGGTTGCGGTGCGCGCCACGCTTCGCGGCACCGGTGTCGCTGCCCGACAGCGAGGCGAGCACCTCTACCAGCCTGCGTCGGGTGTCGCGGGGCTCGACCACCTCGTCGACCGCGCCGCAGCGCAGCGCCGCACCGAGACCGCCGGTGGTCGCCTCGTGCGCGGCCGATAGCCGCAGCACCAGCTCGGCGCGTCGCTGCGGGTCGGTCTCGGCGGCCAGCTCGCGCTTGTGCAGCACCTCGATCGCGGCGACGGCGCCCATGACGTCGACGGCCGCACCGGGCCACGCCAGCACGGCGTCGGCGCCCAGACCGCGGGAGCCCATCGCGATGAACGCCCCGCCGAAGCTCTTGCGCAGCACCACGGTGATGCGCGGGACGACGGCCGCGGCATAGGCGTGCAGGAGCTTGGCACCGCGGCGTACGACCGCCTCGTCCTCCTGCTCCACCCCCGGCAGGTAGCCAGGGACGTCGACGAGGAAGACCAGCGGCACGCCGTGCGCGTCGCACCACTGCACGAAGCGGCCGGACTTGTCGCCACTGGCGGCGTCGAGGCAGCCGGCGAGGCGGACGGGGTTGTTGGCGACCACCCCGACCGTACGGCCGGCAAGGCGACCGAGGCCCGTCACGACGTTGGGGGCCCAGCCCGGCTGCAGCTCCAGGAACGTGCCGGGGTCCAGCACCGCCTCGATCACCGGCGTCATGTCGTAGGACAGCCGGTGCTCACCCGGCACGAGCGGCTCCGGGTCAGGACCGGCGCTGCGGCGCAGGTCGACCTCGCCCTGCCTGCCGAGCAGGTCCACGAGCAGCCTGGCCCGGTGCAGGGCATCGGTGTCGCTTGAGGCGACGACGTGCACGACGCCGCTGCGGCCATGGGTGACAGGCCCGCCGAGCCGGTCGGCGTCCACGTCCTGCCCGGTCACCTTGCGCACCACGTCGGGGCCGGTGACGAGCACCCTGCCCTGCGGGCCGAGCACGATGACGTCGGTGAGCGCGGGACCATACGCCGCACCTCCGGCGGCCGGGCCCAGCACCACGGAGATCTGCGGCACCCGGCCGCTGGCTCGCACCTGCGCGGAGAAGACCCGTCCGACGGCGTCGAGACCGCCTGCGCCTTCGCGCAGGCGAGCGCCGCCGGAGTGCCAGATCCCGACGATCGGCACGCCCTCGCGGACAGCCCGGTCGGTGACGGCGGCGATCGCCCGGCAGCTCTCGGCACCCAGCGCCCCGCCCTGGACGGTCGCGTCGGTGGCGAAGGCCAGCACGTCGGTGTCGCCGACGAGCCCGCGGGCGACGACGACGCCGTCGGCGTGCTCGAGCACTACTGCGCCGTCGAGCAGCACTTCGAGCCGGTGGCGGGCCTGGGCGGCGGCGGGGGCAGCCAGCAGGCTGGTCATCGCGACAGCACCAGCGACACGTCGTGACCGCCGAAGCCGAACGACGTGGACAACGCGACGTCGTGGGCGTGCTCACGGGCGACCGTGCGGACGACATCGAGATCGGCGCCGTCGTCAGGGTCATCGAGGTTGCGGACGGCCGGGATGCGGCCGCTCTTGAGGGCGAGCACCGCAGCGATCGCCTCGACCGCGCCGGCTGCGCCGAGCAGATGTCCGGTGCAGGACTTCGGCGCCGTGACGGGTGGGCGAGCGCTGCCGAGCGCCAGGTTGAGCGCTCGGGCCTCGGCCAGGTCGCCCAGGGGCGTGGAGGTGGCGTGCGCGTCGACATGACCGACGTCGCCGGGTCCGACTCCTGCATCACGCAGCGCGGCCGTGATGCTGCGGGCGGCCCCGGTGCCGGTCGGGTCAGGAGCAGTCACGTGATGGGCGTCCGAGGCGAGCCCGGCGCCGGCAAGGTGGCCGTGCACGCGGGCGCCGCGGGCTGCGGCGTGGGCGACGGTCTCGAGCACCAGCACTCCCGCGCCTTCACCGAGCACGAACCCGTCACGACCCTTGTCGTACGGCCGGCTGGCCGCCTCTGGCTCGTCATGCCGGGTCGACAGGGCGCGCATCTGCGCGAAGCCGGCCAGCGGCAGCGGGTGCACGCACGCCTCGGCGCCACCGGCGACGACCACGTCGGCGCGACCGGAGCGCAGCAGCTCCAGCGCGACCGCCAGGGCTTCGGCGCCGGAGGCGCAGGCGCTGACGGGGCAGTGCACCCCGGCGCGGGCACCGATCTCGAGGCCAACGGTCGCGGCTGGCCCGTTGGGCATGAGCATGGGGATCAGGTGCGGACTGACCGAGCGTGGGCCCTTCTCGCGCAGCACCCGATCCTGGTCGAGCAGCGTCAGCGCGCCGCCGACTCCTGAGCCGATCACGACGGCCAACCGGTCAGGGTCGACGTCGACCTGACCGGCGTCGGCCCAGGCCTCGCGGGCGGCGACGAGCGCCACCTGCTGCACCCGGTCCAGTCGGCGGGCCTCGACCCGATCCAACCTGTCCGTCAGGTCGACGGTCGCCGCCAGCCGTGCTGGCAGGTGGGCGAACTCAGGCTCGTCGAGCAGGCGTACGCCTGACCTGCCCGACAGCAGGCCCTCGTCGAGAGCAGCGACATCGCGGCCCAGCGGCGTCAGGGCGCCGAGCCCGGTGATCGCGACCGGGCCGCCCGTCACTGGGCGGCGCCGGCGGTGGTGATGTAGTCCACGGCGTCGCCGACGGTGCGCAGGCCCTCGAGCGCGGCGTCGGGAATGCGCACGTCGTACTTCTCCTCGCAGGCCACGACGACCTCGACCATGGTGAGCGAGTCGATGTCGAGGTCGGCCTCGAAGCCGGCCTCCATGACGACCTTGTCCGCGGGCGTACCGGCGACCTCGTGCAGGACCTCGGCGAGGCCGGCGAGAACGGTCTGGGTGTCTGTGGTGACGGTCATGAGATCTCCTGTGGTGGTGGGGCCTGTGGCCGTGGGTACTACGGGCACCGGACGACTTGTCCGGCTGCGGTGAGGCCGGCGCCGAAACCGAGCAGGAGCACCTTGTCTCCGGTGCGCACCTGCCCCTGCTCGTGCAGCCGGGTGAGGGCGAGCGGCACGGAGGCCGCGCTGGTGTTGCCGCTCTCGCAGACGTCGCGGGCGACCACGACCGAGTCGGGCAGGGCGAGGGACTTCACGACCGACTCGGTGATGCGCAGGTTGGCTTGGTGCGGCACGAAGGCATCGAGCTCCTCGACGCCGATCCCGGCCTGGGCGCAGGCCCGGCGGGCGAGGTCGGGCAGCGACGTCGTCGCCCAGCGATAGATGGCGCGGCCGTTCATCGCCAGGCGTACGGGGCTGCCGTGGATCGTCAGCGCGTCGTGCTGCGCGCCGTCGGTGGCCCACCCGACCCGGCCGATCCCGTCGAGCTCGCTCGGGCCGACGACGGCAGCGCCGGCGCCGTCACCGAACAGGAACGCCGTCGTGCGGTCGTCATGGTCGACCATCGGCAGCAGCTTCTCCGACCCGATGACCAGGACGTGCTCGGCGCTGCCGCAGCGGACCGCGTCGGCGGCCATCGACAGCGCGTAGGTGAAACCGGCGCAGCCGGCGCCGATGTCGGAGGCGCCGGCGGTGGTGGCGCCGAGCCGGTGGGCGACCTCGGGCGAGCCGCCGGGCAGCGGACCGGGCATCGAGCAGGTCGCCATCAGCACCAGGCCGACCTGGTCGGCGCGCACGCCCGCGGCGGCCAGCGCCTTGCCGCCGGCGCTGACGGCCATGTCGACGACCGACTCGTCGTCGCCGGCGACACCGCGGGTGACGATGCCGCTGCGCTCGCGGATCCACTCGTCGGAGGAGTCGGTGCGGCGGGCGATCTCGTGGTTGTCGATGCGTACGGCCGGGCGGTGTGCGCCCAGGCCGAGCACGGCGGCTCCACCCAGGGGGTTCGTGTTCATCATGCGGTCACCAGCAGGTCGTCGGCGGCTTTGAGGGCCGTGATGGGCAGGTCAGGACGGGCTCGCTTGACCAGGGCGGCCAGGACTCCGCCTGGGGCCAGCTCGACCGCGCGCGTGGCGCCGGTCGTGGCGGCCAGGCACAGGTCGAAGCGCACCGGGCGGGTGAGCTGGCCGACGAGCCGCTCCAGCAGCTGACGGCCGTCACGCAGGACGGCGCCATCGGCGTTCGCGATGACATCGCACACCGCGTCGGCAGGGCTGAGTGCTGCTGTGAGCGAGGCGAAGGCGTCGGCGGCGGGGGCCATGGCGCGGGTGTGGAAGGCGCCGGCGACGTCCAGCCGGCGCAGTCGGGCGCCAGAAACGGTGAAGCCGTCCAGGGCCTCGACCGGCCCTCCGACGACGACCTGGCCGGGGGCGTTGACCGTCGCGATCTCCAGGCCGGCGTCGATGACAGCTTGCTCGTCGACGGTGCCGCCGAGCACGGCGACCATGCCGGTCGGGTTGGCTGCGGCGGCCGCCGCCATAGCTGCGCCACGACCGGCGGCCAGCGTGACCGCCTCGTCGTCGGTGAGGACGCCCGCCAGGGCCAACGCGGACAGCTCGCCGACGCTGTGCCCGCACACCAGGTCCGGGGAGGTGCCGGCGAGCAGCGCCCGCCCCGACAGCAGGGCGGCCGCTGTCAGCAAGGGCTGGGTGAACTCGGTGCGGCGTACGACGTCGTCAGGCGCCTCGGTCCCGAGCTCGATCAGGTCCAGACCGCTCAGCGCGGACCAGGCCGTCAGGCGGTCCCGCGCGCCGGGCAGCTCGAGCCACGGGCGAAGCAGACCGCTGGACTGGGAGCCCTGACCGGGCGAGAGGAGGAGGAGCACGCTGTCGAGCCTGCCCGCCGACAGGCCGATCGGCGCGGACGGCACGCACCGAGTACCCGTCGGTACGTTGTGGGGTTCCTACAACGTGAGCGTGCGACCCAGCAGGAGTGCGACGCGCACCACAAGCCCGTCACGAGGGTCGGTCAGGTCGTAGCCGATGGTGTCGTGGAGCTTCTTGAGTCTGTACCGCACGGTATTCGGGTGCAGGAACAGCGCTCGACCTGTCCCCTCCACCGATCCGCCGCCTTCCAGATAGGCCCCCGCGGTGCCCAGGAGGTCCCCGCCCGCCGACTCCAGTGGTCTGTAGACCTCCTCCAGCAGCCGACGCCGAGCGGCCTCGTCGCCCAGCACTGCTCGTTCGGCCAGCAGCGCAGAGGCAGCCACCGGCCGGGGGGCCTGCGGCCAGCCCGCGACTGCGGCCAGTCCGGCGATCGCCTCCTGCACCGACGGGGCGGCGTGCAGCAGCTCCGTCACCATCGGGCCCACGACGATCGGGCCGGCGGGCAGCAGGCCGTCCAGCAGCTCGACCGCATCCTGCACAGCGCCGCTGCCTCCCAGCACGAGCACCAGGCACTGAGCCGCCTCCCCGACCAGGAGCGCGACGCCGTCGTGTCGAGCCGCACCGCGCAGGGCGGTCACGTCGAGGTCCTGGGGCGCCGGGATGGCCAGCGCGACGACCCACTCGACCCTGGACCACCCGAGGCTGATGGCCCGCGACAGGGTCAGCTGTCCAGCGTGGCCCCGCACGAGCGCGTCGACGATCCCGGCCTCGACCCGCGCGTCCCACGCGCCGCGTGCCTCCGCCGCGGCGGCGTACACATCCGCTGCGGCGAAGGCGATCTCGCGGGAGTAGCGCAGCACGGCCTCGCGCAGCAGCTGCTCGTCGCCGGGGGCCGCCAGCTCGGGAACGGCCACCTCGACCACCTCGACCGCCACCCGGATGAGCTGCACGGTCTGCTTGAGGTTCACCGCGCGGGCCAGCTCCCGGGGGGCGGCGGCGAAGACCTCCGGGCCCACCGGCAACGGCTGCCCCGGGCGACGCAGCCACTGGGCGAAGCCGCCGATGCCGGCGTGAACGACCAGCCCGACATAGGAGCGCTGCTCGGCCGGCAGCGCCCCGAACCAGGGCAGCTCCTCCATCGCCCGTACTGCAGACGTGCTCAACGGCGACGCGGCCTTGGCCACCCGCTGCCATGTCGTCTGCACCACGCCCGCACTGTGCCAGCCGGCGGCGACCTGCGTCGATCTAGGGTGCGCAGATGCGTGAACCTTCTGAGCTCGACGTCGACGCGCGGTTCCTGCTGGCCAACGAGCGCACCCTGCTGGCCTGGGTCCGGACAGCACTGACGCTCGTCGCCGGCGGCGTCGCGGTCGAGCAGCTGGGCGCTGACACCAGAGGGCGCACGGTCCTCGGATTCGCCTTGGTCACAGCAGGCTTCGGGGCGAGCGTTGCCGGCGGTCTCCGCTACCGGGCGGCCGACCGGGCCCTGCGCGCCGGTCGGCTCCCGGTCATCGGCGTCGCGCCGTACGCCCTGGTCCTGCTCGTGGCTGTGGTGGCGGCGTTAGCGCTGGCCGTCGTGCTGCTGGCCTAACTGGCGACGGACACCGCTTCCAGGTCGCGCCGGGTCCGGGTGAGGAAGAGCACGACGGCCCCGAT